>CALQJH020000005.1 GCA_943330835.2 Candidatus Kuenenia stuttgartensis | reverse complement strand
TTAGCCTGTGATGATGATGCCAGTGTTAATGGATTAATGCCAAAAATTCAACTCAATGGGTTAACTCCTGGAGATACTATATGGATAAGATTTTGGGAATATGGAAATGACAATAATGGCACTTTTGGAATTTGTGTAAATGTTTTACCTCCTTCTAATGATGATCCTTGTTATGCTACATCATTAAATGTGGGAAATGATTGCAATTATGTGGATGCAACAAATGCTAATGCAACAGCATCATTAGGTAGCCCTGATCCAGGTTGTGCAGGATATTTAGGTGGAGATGTTTGGTTCACAGCTATTGTTCCTGCCAGTGGAAATTTGTATGTAACAACACAAGCAAATGTGATTACAGATGGTGGTATGGCTTTGTACTCAGGTACATGTAATGCATTGTCGCTGATTATTTGCGATGATAATTCGGGAACTGGTAATATGCCAGAAATTTATGCTACAGGATTGACTCCAGGGTCTACCATATGGATAAGAGTTTGGGAAAATGGTAACAATAATAATGGGTCATTCAGAATTTGCGCAACTAATCCTCCGATAAGACCAGCATGCAATGGTAATAGAGCGGCAGGTACTTCCTGCGACAATGCTACTCCTGTATGTAACTTTAATGGATATTGTGGAAACACATCTGCTAGTTATGCCCCACCTCATTACTGGGCAGAATTAGACAGTGCATTTTCATTATGTTTAGGCGGGGCTTCATTAGAAAATAATTCATTTGTGAAATTTACCGCAAATGCAACATCCGCATTATTTAATGTTTGGGTATACAATAGTCAAAATGGTGATGGAATTCAAGCATTCTTTTTTGAAAGTGCTGGAAATTGTTCAGGTGCAGTAATTTGCCATGGTGGATATAATAATAGCAGTCTATTTCCAAGTGCATTACCACATACAATATCTGCAACAAACTTGATAATAGGCCAAACTTATTATTTAATGTTTGATGGTTATGCGGGAGATGTTTGTGATTATACAATTGAACAGATAAATAGTGTTGCTACATTGTCACTTTCTGCATCGCCAGACAGCTCAATATGTTTAGGTCAAAGCGTTCAAATGACGGCCAATGGAGTGGTTAATGGTAGTTCTCTACTCTGGAGAGTGTTGCCTTATGGAAGTGATCAGAGTTCATTAAATACAAGTACTGGAACTTCTGTAATTGCAACTCCAACAGCAACAACCACATACCAAGTTATTGCTTCTTCTTCAACTTGTTCATATTCAACATCCATAACAATTAATGTTAATAATTGCAATACCTTTTGTGATAGTGTAGGTATAGCTAATAATGATACTACAATTTGTTCAGGATCCTCTATTACATTGAACACAACAGTTTCTTCTTCTGCAACGGCATCATCTTTGACAGATATCGACAGTAATATTTATCCAACAGTTAATATTGGAACTCAAACATGGTCGCAGAAAAATTTAAACGTCAGTAGATATAAAAATGGAGACATTATTCCTCAAGTAACAGATGCTTCACAATGGTCAAGTCTAACTTCGGGCGCTTGGTGTTGGTATAATAATGATAGTGCTAGTTATGCCTCAACTTATGGCAAACTCTATAATTGGTATGCGGTAAATGATTCAAGAGGAATAGCACCTGAGGGATGGCATATTCCTGTATCAAGTGAATTCGAAAAACTTACAAATTATTTAGGTGGTAATTCAGTAGCGGGTGGAAAATTGAAAGACACATCAATTTTATGGGGATCAACAAATGCTGCTGCAAGTAATTTATCAGGATTTTCTGCTGAACCAGGTGGATATCGTTCATATAATGGGGTTTCTCAAGCAATTAATCAAATCGCATATTTTTGGTCAAATACTAGTTTTGATTCAGCTAAATCTTGGCTAATAGACTTGCCTTATTTTGCAGGATATAATGGATATTACACTTCTAACAAATTATGTGGTTTTTCAGTTAGGTTAATTCAGAATAAAAATGATTATAATTGGTCCACTGGTCATACGACTACATCAATCAACGTTTCACCGTCTCAAACTACTACTTATTATTGTACAACAACCAATGGTGTTTACACATGTAGAGATAGTGTAACCGTTACTGTTAATAATTGCAAGACTTTTTGTGATACTGTTGGTATAATAACGAGAGATACTGTTGTTTGCAGGGGCGATGTTATCAGATTAAATGCATCTCTTGATTATTCAGTAAATAAACCTTGTAATAATTTGCCATCCTCATTACAAAACGGTCTTTTAGGATATTGGCCATTTTGTAATAATGCCAATGATGAAAGTGGAAAAGGGAATCAAGGTGCTGTGAATGGTCCGATAATTACTACGGATCGATATAGTAATAATAATCGAGCATATTATTTTAATGGCATTGATAATAATGTAACGGTTATGGATACTGCTCAATTCGGATCCTTAAGTTTAATGAATACAGACTTTACATTGTCTACATGGGTTAATCAAGATGTAAGTTTATCTAATATTGAGAATGCTATTATTAGTAAAAGAGCACTTTATTACAATGGATATGGTTACGGATGGAGTCTGAGTTTGGATAGTCAAAATACTTCAGGTAATAAATTCGTACATTTTACTACTGGAAATAATTCAGGACTTTATAGCTCTACGCCTGTTGCTTCTGGTATTTGGAATAATATTGTTGTTACATTTAAAGATTCAACTCATAATGCCAAGATATATATAAATGGAGTATTTAGTTCGGAATCATTTGATTTTTACCCTTCCTATGATTCTGCTATTTTAAGAATAGGTTCAGAAGCGTATGATGCTTATTTTAAAGGAAAAATTGATGATGTCGCAATTTATAGCCGTTTACTTTCTCTTTCTGAGATAAGAAATTTATATGACATCAATGGACTTTCTTATCATTGGTCAACAGGCGATACTGCCTCAAGTATCAATGTTTCTCCATCTCAAACCACCACTTATTATTGTACAATTACCAATGGTGTGGATACTTGCAGGGATAGTGTAACCGTAACCGTTAATCCTCTTCCTCAAGCCAATTTCGTATTCACACCCAACACCAGTTGCGGAAGAACTAAAGTTTCATTTACCGACAGCTCAAGTATATCCTCTGGAAATATTTCCTCATGGATTTGGGATTTTGGTGATGGTGATTCTTCTACTTCGCAAAGTCCGGTTCATATATTCAGACCTACGCCTGGGGATTCAGGGTATCAAACATTTAATGTGAGATTGATTGTGTTTTCAAATAATGGATGCAGTGATACCATAACTCGTACGATAACTATCAAACGTGGACCAGATGCTACATTATTGAGCAGCGCAGATGCTACTGATTATAATGGGGAGCCATATTTTATTGTATGTACTTCTAACACTAATGCTAATCTTACCTTCTTTAATGCAACCACAACTTCTTTTTCAAATACTAGATATGTTATTAATTGGGGTGATGGAACGCCTAATATTGATTCGTTGAATTGGCAAAATGGGGCATCGGTTGGCATAACGCATAATTATGCTGCAGGTACTTATAAATTGACTTATTATGTGTATGCAGGAGGTTGTTTGGATAGTACAGTTTATAATGTTTTTGTAGGCGGGAATCCAGCAGGTGGAATTAATATTTCCTCACCCTATTCTTGTTCTAAAAATGATCAGCTATTTGTGATTTCGAATACAGGAAACAATACTCCGGGTACTTTATATATATTCAGTACAACGGATGCAAGTTTGTCCGATACTTTTGTACATCCTATTCCTAATTTGGATTCCATCTATCATCGTTTTGAGGTGTCGAGTTGTGGATATACATTTAATGGAGGATTCAACACTTATCAAAATGCATTTGGCGCAACATTAAAAATGATCAACCCTTGCGGAACTACCACCAGTTTTGTTGCTCCTATTTATGTTTCTGATAAATCAGTTGCCAGTTTTACAAATGTTTCATCTGATACTATTTGCACCACTCAATCAATTACTTTGATTAATAACAGTGTTCCTGGAAACAGTGTTATTAATGGAGTTTGTACTCCGGGCAAATCTGTTTGGTCGGTTAGTTCCCCAACAGCTGGAGCAAATTATAATGTTGTTAGTGGTAGTTTAGGTTCTGCAGCAACTGCTAATCCTGCTATATGGACATTAGGAAGTGATTCGCTGGTATTGAATTTTACAGCACCTGGTGTTTATTATGTAAAAATAAAAGCAGCGAATAATAGTAGCTGCAGTGGTGATTCTGTTGTTAAAACTATCTATGTTAATGCAATTCCTGTAATTGGAGATACAGCAATTTCGCTTTGTACAGGTAATTCATTTACATTCATGCCGTCAAATAATAATGGCAATACAATTCCAGTAGGAACCAGATATACGTGGACAGCTTTGGCTGATAGTAATATCATTGGTTATAGTAATAGTTTTGTTAGTCAATCTGCACTAACTCAAACATTAATTAATTTATCTAATCTTACACAGCAGGTAGTCTATACCGTTACTCCTGTTTCAGTAGCTCCAAGTTATTGTACAGGAGCTTCATTTAAATTGACTGTAACGGTTAATCCAAAACTAAAAATAGCTGATACAGCCATTAGTGTTTGTACGGGCAGTATTTTTAATTTTATTCCAACAACAGGAGTTTCAGGAAATATTGTTCCCCCTAATCAGGTGTTTGCATGGAGCAATCCGGCCATTAGCACAGGTTTAACTGGTGCTGGAGGAGGGAGCGGAACTTCAGTGACTGATACTTTGTTTAATACTGCTGATACCATTAAGACAGCTACCTATACTGTAATTGCTGCGAATAGTTGCGGTATTGATACCTTTAAATTAGTAGTTAAAGTAAATCCATCACCTAAATTGACCTTTACGCCTTCATCTCAAAATATTTGCTCTGGAGATTCTACTTTAAATGTTTTTATAACAGCTTCAATCCCTGGAACTAATGTTTATTGGAGTTGCAATCCTCCTGCAAGCATTTCTGGTGCTACTACTTTTGGTCAAAATGTGATTTTTAGTCAGGCACTAGTAAATTTATCCGATACAGTAGTCAAGGTTCCTTACATAGCATCTCCATCAACAGCAGGATTAATTTCATGTTCAAGTCCTAATGCTACCTATTACATCACTGTAAATCCACGACCAAAAATTAACAATGATACGGTTCAGGCTTGTAGTGGAACAGCATTTAATGCAACGCCGGTTAATGTTTTGCCTTATACCATAGTTCCTGTTGGAACAACGTATACTTGGACCGTTGTTGGTACCAATGCAAATGTAACGGGACAGAGTAATCGCACGAGTGGCTCTTCAACCATTAGTCAAACCTTAACTAATCTTACTATTGTTCCTCAAACTGTAGTATATGCAGTAGCGGCACGTTCAGGAGCTGCTGGTAATTGTGTCAGTGCACCTTTCTTTATAACAGTTGTTGTTAATCCTAAGCCGGTTATCCCTGCACAAACTGCAACGATATGTAGTGGTTCTACGTTCTTTGTAATGCTTGTAAACAATCAGCCAACAACTGCTACAATAGTTCCTTCAGGTACTACCTATACTTGGACAGTAGCTGCGAATACTAATGTTGCTGGTCAGGGTAATCAAAGTGTGGGTATAGGATATATCAGTCAGACACTTGTTAATAATTCCAATACGGTACAGCGTCTATTGTATACAGTTACTCCTTTATCTGGAGGATGTTCAGGAACGCCATTTGTCTTAACAGTTACTGTTAATCCTAAGCCGGCAATCCCATCTCAATTCATATCAATATGTAGTGGAAGTGCATTTAGTGTAATTCCCGCTAATGCTTTACCAAGAACAATAGTTCCTTCAGGTACAACTTATACGTGGACTATTAGCAGTAATACTAATTTGGCGGGGCAAAACAGTCAATCTGTTTCACAAATAGGGGTGAGGGACACTTTAACTAACTTGACTAATGCTTCACAAACAATAGTATACATAGTAACGCCCACAACAGGTACATGTGTAGGTACATCATTTAATATCTATGTTACCGTTAATCCTAAGCCAGTAATTCCTGCACAGACATCTACAATTTGTAGTGGGTCGTCATTTTACATTACACCTGTTAATGCTCAGCCAGCAATTATTGTTCCTGCTAATACAACATACACATGGACTGTAGCATCAAATGCAAATGTAACAGGGGAGAATAGCGTATCTACTTCAAGTTCTTATATTGCTGATACTTTAACTAATACATCCAATGTTGTTCAGGCGGTTATATATACTGTAACGCCATTTTCAGGCGCTTGTTTTGGATCTCCATTTACCGTAACAGTTTATGTATATCCTCGTCCATTAATTTCTACACAATACACAACAGCATGTAGTGGATCAGCATTTGTATTTACAGCTGTAAATGCAGCACCAACAACTATTGTTCCTGTAGGTACTACATATACTTGGGTTGTCGTATCAAATGCTAATGTTACTGGTTATAGTACTCAGTCTACAGCTAGTTCTACGATTAGCCAAACATTGACAAACCTAACCAATGTAACTCAAGTAGTCACTTACTATGTAACTCCAACATCTGGTAGTTGTGTAGGAAGCGCATTTGTGTTAAATGTGTATGTTTATCCTAAAGCAACAATTCCAACACAGACAGCAGCAATATGCAGCGGTGCTGCTTTTTATGTCAACCCTGCTAATGGTCAGCCAACTTCTTCAACCATTGTTCCATCTGGTACCACATATAAGTGGACGGTAGTTTCTAATGCGAATGTTTCAGGAGAAAGTGCTCAAACCGTAGCACAAACTTCAATTAGCCAGACTTTAACTAACCTTACCAATACTACGCAGGTGGTTGTTTATACTGTTACTCCGACTTCAGGTAGTTGCGTTGGTGCTTCATTCACGGTTTATGTATATGTTTATGCAAAACCTGTAATTGGTTCTCAATCTACAACTGTATGTAGTGGTACTGCGTTTGATTATATTCCTACAAATGCGCCTCCTACAACCATTGTTCCATCAGGGACAACTTACACATGGATTGTTGCTTCCAATACGACTACAAATGTTACCGGTCAAACAGATCAGTCTGTTTCTCAGTCAGCAATAAATCAAACACTAACCAATACGACAGGAGTATCGCAGCTAGTGAATTACCTTGTTACGCCAATAAATGGCAATTGTACAGGAGCTCCGTTCGTACTAATTGTTACGGTTAACCCTAAACCTTTAATACCATATCAAGGCATCGTTGGAATTTGCAGCGGATCTTCATTTGTAGTTTCACCTGTTGATGCTCCTCCTACAACAATTGCTCCTGCAGGTACAAAATATACCTGGACAGTTTCTACTAATACAAATGTTACTGGCCAAAGTGCTCAAACTGTCGCACAGAGTTATATTAGTCAAACGCTAACTAATATTAGTAATACTACTCAATATGTTTTATATACCGTTACTCCAACATTGGGTTCTTGTATTGGTTCAACATTTACGTTTTATGTTAGAGTGGCTCCGAAGCCTGTAATTCAAAATCAGACAACAACTATTTGCAGTGGTTCTACATTTGCAGTTTCGCCTACAAATGCTGCTCCAACAATAATAGTTCCATCAGGTACTACTTACACATGGACGGTATCATCAAATACTAATGTAGTAGGCCAAAGCAATCAATCTATTGCACAAGCCTATGTAAGTCAAACTTTGACAAATCTTACTAATGTTGTTCAGAGTGTTGTATATACTGTAACGCCAACATCTGGAACGACTGGAAATTGTGTAGGTAGTGCATTCTATGTAACAGTCGTGGTTAATCCTAAGGCAGTTATTCCATCACAAAATCCAATTTCGATTTGCAGTGGGTCTTCATTTAGTTTCACGCCGGTTAATAATCCACCATCATTAATAGTTCCAACTGGTACAAAGTATGTGTGGACTATTTCTGCGAATTCAAATCTCACTGGGCAAAATAGTCAATCTGTTTCTAAGTTGTCTATTAGTGATACAATAACTAATTTGACTAATACCGATCAAGTTCTATTATATACCGTTACTCCAATTTCAGGAAATTGTGTTGGGGCATCATTCTCCTTCGAGGTTATTGTAAATCCAAAACCTGTTATTCCAACACAGACAGCGATTATTTGTAGTGGATCAAATTTTTATGTGTTACCGGTTAATGGACAGCCAACAAGTTCTACCATAGTTCCTCTAAATACAACCTATACCTGGACTGTTTCTAGTAATACCAATGTTAGTGGGCAGAGTTCTCAGTCAATTCCTCAAAGCGGCATTAGTCAGAATTTGATAAACAATAGCAATACAGCTCAGACAGTAATATATACAGTGACACCTCTTTCTGGTACTTATGGAAATTGTCAAGGGGCGCCATTTTATATCTATGTTACCGTAAATCCGTTGCCCATAATTTCATCTCAATCAACAACAATATGCAGTGGGTCAACGTTTGTAGTATCTCCAGTTAATGCGGCTCCTACTACCATTGTTCCATCAGGTACAACTTATACATGGACGGTATCTTCAAATACAAGTGTTAGCGGACAGGGAGCTCAAACAGTAGGACAGTCCTATATCAGTCAAACGCTAACAAATCTCAGCAATGCTGTACAAAATGTAGTTTATTATGTTACGCCTCGATATGGCTCATGTATCGGGTCTACATTTATAGTCAATGTTATCGTGAATCCGAAGGCTTCTATCCCTTCTCAAACACTTGATATTTGCAGCGGGTCAACTTTTTATGTAAATCCAATTAATGGACAGCCAACAAGTTCTACTGTAGTTCCATCAGGTACAACTTATAAGTGGACTGTAGTTGCAAATGCAAATGTAACAGGGGAGTCGTCTCAAACCATTGCTCAGCAATATATCAGTCAAACATTAACGAATATCACTAATGTTGCACAAACAGTGGTTTATACCGTTACGCCAACAACTGGAAATTGTCTTGGAGCTTCATTTATTGTAACAGTCTATGTTAATCCGAAGCCATTAGTTGCTTCTCAAACAACAACAATTTGTAGTGGTTCAGTGTTTTTAATTTCGCCTATAAATGCATCGCCAACCACTATAGTTCCTGTTGGAACAACTTATACATGGGTGGTTGCTTCAAATGTAAATGTGACTGGACAAAGTAATCAAACTGTTCCAGCGTCATCAATTAGTCAAACTTTGACAAATTTGACGAATGTTACGCAAAGTATAGTTTATACTATTACTCCTTCAAGTGGAGGTTGTGTAGGTAATTCATTTACTGTAACCGTTAACGTTAGTCCTAAGCCGATTATTCCATCTCAGGGAATTATTTCAATATGCAGTGGTTCTACATTTGGAGTGTCACCAGTCAATTCACAGCCAACTGTTATTGTGCCTGCAGGTACAAAATACACCTGGACAATTTCTACGAATACAAATATTACAGGACAGAGTGCTCAAACAGTTGCGCAGTCTTCAATAAGTCAGACACTTACTAATGTTAGTAATACTGTTCAATATCTGATTTACACTGTTACTCCCATTTCAGGGGTATGTACAGGTAATACATTTTCTATAATAGTTAGAGTTTATCCTAAGCCTTTAATAGCAGCTCAGGCTGTTAGTATTTGCAGCGGATCTACATTTGTGGTGTCGCCTGTAAATGCGCAGCCTACTGCAATTGTTCCTGCAACAACTTTATATACCTGGACAGTAGCTGTAAATAATAATGTTTCAGGTCAAACGGATCAAGCGGTAGGGCAGTCAATAATAAGTCAGAATTTGGTTAATCTTACGAATACTGTTCAAACAATAAGCTATACGGTAACGCCTGTATCAGGACCTAATGAAGGTAACTGCGTTGGAACATCTTTTAGGTTAACCGTAACCGTTAATCCTGTTCCTAAAATTTCAGATGCCTCATTAACAATTTGTAATGGAACAGCCTTTAATCTTTCACCTGTTAATAATGTACCGAATACGATTGTTCCTGCAGGGACTGTTTACACCTGGACAGTAGCTTCTAATACAAATGTTATTGGTCAATCCAATCAAACAATAGGGGCGTCTAGTATTGGTCAGATTTTAAATAACCTAACCAATACCGCACAAAATGTTGTTTATACAGTTACGCCAAGAAGTGGAAATTGTTATGGTTCAATATTTACTGTTACCATTACAGTAAATGCAAAGCCTGTAATTCCATCGCAAACTATTTCTAGTTGTAGCGGCTCTACAGTTGTATTTGCAGCTAATAATTTACCGCCTTCAATAATTGTGCCTTCAGGTACAATATATACTTGGACAGTTCCATCAAATCCAAATGTAACTGGCGAAAGTAATCAAACTGCTGCCTCAACTATTTTTAGTCAAACGCTTACCAACACAACAAATGCACCTCAAAGTCTTGTGTATACGGTGACACCAAGAACGTCTTCATGTATTGGAAGTTCTTTTGCCATAACAGTTACAGTGAATCCAAAACCTAAAGTAGCTAATACAACTACTGCAATTTGTAGTGGCTCAAGATTTACATTTACGCCTTCATCAACTGTAACTGGTAATTTGATTCCTATTGGAATAAGATATTTATGGAGCACACCAGCCACGCCATTAAGTCTTACAGGAGGAGCATCGGGTAGTGGAAGTTCAATAACGGGATTACTTTCAAACTCTTCTGCAGTAGTTCAAAATGCAGTTTATACGGTAACACCATTTTATGTTGGAATAAGTGGAGATACTTGTGTTGGAAATACATTCTTGTTAATTGTAACTGTAAATCCATTGCCGCCAGTCGTGGTAAATCCAAATCCAGCAATTATCTGTTATGGGAATTCTATAACATTATCAGCAACAGGCGCTGATCGTTATACTTGGTCTCCTGCTGTAGGCTTGAGTGATACTACTAGCGCAGTTGTTAGTGCAAATCCTACTTCTACAACTATTTATATTGTAAATGGCGTAAATCAAACAACAGGATGTAGTAAAGTTGCAGAAGTTGTGGTAACGGTAAATCCAACTCCAGCGGTTACTGTTACCCCATTAAATACAATTTTGTGTAAAGGTTATAGTACTACACTTATAGCTTCTGGTGCAGATAGCTATAGTTGGTCACCATCTGCAGGATTAAACAGTAGTGTTGGTTCATCGGTAGTAGCAAGTCCTGATTCTACAACAGCCTATCTGGTAACCGGCGCTGTTCAGTCGACTGGTTGTACTGATACTGCAATTGCTTATATCAGCGTAAATCCAATACCTGCAATGCCTACAGTTACTAATAATAGTCCACTTTGTAGTGGAGATACACTAAGATTAAGTGCTCAAACAACTACAACAGGTAATGTGATTTATTCATGGCAATATCCTGATTTGACCTTCCATGCAGGAGCTAATGTTACAATACCGAATGTTGGCGTAACAAGTTCCGGTATTTATTCTGTTGCTGTTACAATAAACAGTTGTACTTCTCCAGTTGCTACAACAAATGTTGTTGTTCGTCAGAGCACTTCATCTGTAACCAATGCAACGATTTGCTTGGGCCAAAGTTATTTATTCAATACCGTTAGTTATACTCAATCTGGTAGTTATACCTACAGAACAACAAATGCTATTGGATGTGATAGTTTAGCCACATTGAATTTAATTGTTCGTACTGCGTCTAATACTATTATAATAGACACAGCTTGTAATAGCTACACTTGGCATGGCGACACTTATACTTCATCTGCAACTTATACTTACAATGCAACCAATATTGGAGGATGTGATAGTATAGAAACATTGCAATTGGTGATTGTTCCGTTTAATACGAATCCAATTGCTCAGGATACTATTATTGCATGTGGATCTTCGTATGTTATAAATGCGCAATCAGGATATAACAGTTATTTATGGAGTACGGGTGCAACAGTTTCGAGAACATTGGTTACATCGACAGGTTGGTATACTTGTATGGTTGGAAATGGATATTGTTCATATACTGACAGCGTTTTTGTAAGTATTGTTAATGCGAATATCGTGAATAATGATACCAGCATTTGTTTGGGTCAATCTATTGCTCTATCAGCAAGTAATATTACCACTAGTGGATTGTTGAGAGATGCGGATGGCAATACTTATCCAACTGTTAATATTGGTAATCAGGTTTGGTCGCAAAAGAATCTGAATGTGAGTAGGTATAAAAATGGAGATATCATTCCGCAGGTAACAGATCCAACACAATGGTCTAATCTAACAACAGGTGCATGGTGTTGGTATAATAATGATAGTGCTTCTTATGCAGCTACTTATGGCAAATTGTATAATTGGTATGCAGTGAATGATCCGAGAGGATTAGCACTAGAGGGTTGGCATGTGCCTAATGATTGGGATTGGAATAGATTAGTAAAGCATTTGGATGCTAATGCAGATACTATATGTCAAAGTTGCATTCAAAGTAATTCTGCTGGTGGGGCAATGAAAAGCACAATTGGATGGAATGCTCTCAATGTTGGAGCAACAAACATAAGTGGTTTTAATGGATTACCAGGTGGAGGTCGTTACCCAATAGGGACCTTTTTGAATTCCGGTACTATTGGTGTTTGGTGGAGTATATTTGAATACGATAGTATACAAGCTAGGGAGAGAGGATTGTACAATGATAGAAGTATTATTGGTAGAAGTTACTCGGAAAAAAAATCAGGTTTTTCTTTGCGATTAATAAGTAATAATACAAATTCTTTTATTTGGTCAACCGGCGACACTACCGCAACCATAAATGTTTCACCAACACAAACCACTACTTATTATTGTACGGTAAGTAATGGCATCAGCAGTTGCACAGACAGTGTTGTAGTTAGAGTTAAGCAGCCATCATCTTCATCACAATCAGTTACCTCATGTAACTATTACACTTGGCATGGCAATACCTACACTCAATCAGGTGTGTATACCTACAGCACATTAAATGCAGTAGGTTGTGATAGTGTTGTTACATTAAATTTGACCATTGCTCATCCAACATCATCAACTCAAACAATTGCAGCTTGTAATAGTTACAATTTGAATGGAGTAGTTTATTACACTAATGGTGTTTATGTTGATACACTTGTTAATGCATCAGGATGTGACAGTATAGTTACGATCAATTTAACCATCAATCATGCTGATTCAACTATTATAGCAGCGAGTGCATGTAACAATTACACATGGCATGGTGTTACCTATACAACAAGCGGCGCTTATACTTACACGGGTGCTAATACTGCTGGTTGTGATAGTGTGATTACTTTATACTTAACGATAAGACAGGGTGGTGGAACTACAGAAACAATTACTTCATGTAATAATTATACATGGAATGATACAACCTATACTCAATCTGGTGTGTATACTTTTGTAAATCCTAATTTTCAAAATGTAGCTATCATAAATAACCAGGGGTCGAGCGGTAGTGTCGTTGTTGGTAGCAGTAGTTATTATGTTAATGAGTCTATATATACAGATGCAGAAATTGGAGCGGGTAATTTTATTACAAGTGCAACCGCCATCAAAAAAATCGGTTTCTATGTAGATCAATTAGGGTCACCTGCAACAGTAAATAACTTTAAAGTTTGGATGAAAAATATATCTTCCACTACTTCTACATTTGCTTCGGGCACTTATACAACAACTGGGTATACGCTTGTTTATAATGGGGCGATTTCTCCAACATCAGCAGGTTTGTATACGATTAATTTAACAACAGCATTTGTTAGAACAGCTGGTTCAAATCTTCAATTATTGATTGAAAGATTAGAAAATGCAAGTCATGTTGGGTATATTTTTGCTACAGCAAATGGTAATCAAAATTCCAGCACTGCACTATCGACTCGCAGATACAATGGAACAGTTGTGCCTTCGTCAACAACATCACTGGTAGCATCTGCATTCAGACCTGCTATAAGATTGTCGGGCATTGTTGCAACAGATTCTACAACTTGTGAAAATCTTTCTACATTGAATCTGACAATTGGAAGACCAACAACATCAACACAAATAGTTAATGCATGTAACAGCTATAGCTGGAATGGTACAACCTATTCTTCAAGCGGCTCCTACACGAAATTGTTTACCAATGCTTCAGGATGTGATAGCACTGCAGTGTTGAGCTTGGCCATAAATACCATCCAAACAAATTTATTTGCAACAGATAGTATTAATGTATGTGCAAGTAGTTATACTCTGGATGCAGGAGCTGGTTATACTTCTTACTTATGGAGTACTGGAGCTTCTTCTCAACTAATCAATATTTCTTCAACAAATTGGTATAAGTGTACAGTCGCAAATGCTAATTGCACTGCTTCAGATAGTGTTTTTGTTTTAATTAATTCAACCACACTTCCAGCACCAGCCAACTTGACCGGATTTGTTGATATCTGTTCAATTGTTGGAACAACGAATGCCACCACTTATACAACTGATGCCGTTCCAGGTGCAATTGCATATCAATGGACATTGCCACCAGGAGCTGTGATAGATAGTGGAAGTAATGGTTTGCAAATTAAAGTGCATTTTCTTGTTGCAGGAGCTAAGGATACTATTGCTGTTCAAGCGATAGGATTGGGAGGATGCTTAGGAATAAAGAACTCATTAAGATTAATAACTACAAACTGTGTAACAACTCCGTTTGCAAAAGTTATTAAGACAAATAACGTATCTGACTTTTTGGATGTTTCGGTTTATCCCAATCCATCAACTACTTATTTTAATTTAAAAATAAAATCAAGTAGTAGTGAAAGTATAATGCTAAGGGTATTTGATTTACAAGGTAGATTAGTGAAAAACTTCAAGTCAGATGCATCCAAAATTAGTTTGTTCGGTCAAGAATTAATGGCAGGAATGTATTTGATAGAAGTTTCTCAGGGAGGAAGAAAGAAGACCGTTAAGGTGGAGAAATATTAAGTTGATCTAATCAGCATTTTTTGTCAAAAATGCTGTGATCTATTTTAGAAAAGGGCTTCAATCTTATGGATTTGAAGCCTTTTTTGTGGGTTAGCAGCCAAACAATATGCCTTTGGAATCGTAGTGAGAAGAAAAAAGGTAGTAAGAACGTTAGGTTGAGTCGATGTTTTGGATGAAAACATAGTGTGTTAAATGAATTTCAATTTAATGGCATTAACTTATAAAAAATCGTCCCTGCTATTCATCATTGAAAATAAATATCATGAAATGCCACAACAAAGCTGATGTTATTAACCGGGGATATTAGTATTAAGCATACGATGTAACAAAAATGTAAAAAAACGACAATAAAAAAAATAAAGAAACAGACCAAATAGATCTGGAAGAGAAAGTATGGTACAATTGTAAATATTTGTTACAGATAGTTGGAGTAGGGATGGGCGCAAGATGTTCAAAAATTCGGTAAAATGGGTTGTCCCCAATGCTATCAAGAAGAAGACATACTTGTGATTTATTTTAAAAAAATAGTTTCTTATGTAAGATGAGAATACTACATTTTATAAAAGCCCTCTATTTCCTTTTTATTCCTGTACCCCATTTGTACCTCGCCTCTGAAAACCTCTACTTGTAAGGTTTTTAAAGTTTTGTATCAAAAACCATTTTAACCCTCTACCCTTTAATGTCTTTTTATCCAATAAACTTTAGCTTCAATACTGAACAATATTTTTACAAAAAAACATCTTTATTTTAGGCCTGTTCATCTGTTTTCTGAATTGAATTTTGAAACTGCTTGAGTGGCAGAGTTCACATGCAGCTTTTCATAAATCTTTTTGATGTGACTGTTTACAGTATGAAAACTGATATTGCAATCGGCTGCAATTTGTTTATAGCTCATGCCATGAGAAAGAAGTTGTAGTATGTTATTTTCTTTTTCTGTTAGTGAATATTCTTCCTCCTTATTTATTTTGAAAGGGATTGGTTGTCTGAATGCATCAATGACTTTTCTTGCGATGCTTGGTGTCATGGGTGCGCCGCCTGCATAGGCTTCTCTAATAGCATCAATTAATTTTGCAGGAGAGGTGCTCTTTAAAATATAGCCCTGTGCTCCGGCTTGGATGGCATCGAAGATATTTGTTTCATCCTCAAAAATAGTTTGCATGATGATGGTAATATTCGGAAAAGTTTGTTTGACTCTTCTGGTGCCTTCTATCCCATTCACAACAGGCATATTGATATCCATAAGAATGAGATCAGGCAAAAGATGGCTTGTTTCGTAAATCACGTTTTCGCAGTTTTCGAAAATCCCCAACACTTCAATATCAGGATAGTTTTCAAATAATAATTTTAGTGCATCAACCCTGCCTTTATTATCTTCGTAAATCGTAATTTTCATAGCTCGATATTAAGCCCTTTTATAGGAATAAAAAATCACTAATTATAGGGATAGCTTTTGTGACGTTATTAATAAGGAAATTTCAAAATAATTGTAGTTCCTTCATTTATTTTACTTTGGATATTCAACTGTCCGTTGATTTCCTGAGATCGTAATTTCATGTTTCCCAAACCATTGCCACCTCTTTGTTGAAAGGCCATGATATCATGTTGATTAAAACCATTACCGTTATCTTTTATGCTCATTTCGATAGTTTCATTATTTCTCATAATGGTGATTTCTACTTTAGAGGCATTTGCATATTTATTGATGTTGTTAATAGCTTCTTTATAAATAAGATAGATTGATTTAGTTTGATTAGCAGTTAGTTTAAAATTTTCAATCTCCTGGTCATATTTAAAAATCACTTGAGTGTCATTTGTTTCAAGAGACTCTTTGTAAATGCTTTGCATTCTAAAAATAAGGTTCAAGAAATTATCGGTTTTAGTATTGATCATCCATATAATATCGCTCATTGATTCTTGAGAATTGTTTGCGAACTTCAATATCTTTTTTAAAATGACCTGTACATCAGTTGATGTTTTTGAGGGATTTGATGCAATTTCTGCAAAAATAGAAATGGTACTTAAATTAGCACCTATATCATCATGAAGATCTCTTGAGATAGCCGTTTTGATTTTTTGAATTTCTTTAAATTTCTTTATCCTGTATTTATAAATTACATAAATAATCGACAGAAAAGTAGTCATTAATATAAGCCGGAACCACCATGTAGCATACCAAGGCGCCAGGATAATGATGGTTAGTTTAGTTGGGTTGCTATTCCACACCCCATCATTATTGCTGCCCTTTACTAAAAAAATATATTCCCCGGGATTTAAATTAGTATAAATAGCTTTATTCACTAAGTCAGCTGCAATCCAATTTTCATCGTATCCCTCTAATTTGTATTGGTATTTATCTTTCTTAAGTGAGGTGAAATCTAGCGATGAAAATTCAATAGCAATATCATTTTGATGGTGTTTTAACGTGATGCCATCGGTAAGGTATAACGGCTGCTTTATTACAGCATTTTTTTTTCTGAAATCTTCTAAAACGTAATTAATTTTCAATGCGGTAATCAATACATTCGGTACGGTTTTTTTAGCTATTAGTTTTTTGGGATTGAAATAATTAAAACCATTTAGTCCTCCGAAAAAAATGGTATTATCCGAAGTTTTACAAAATGCATTTCTATTGAATTCATTGCCTTGTAATCCGTCTTTTTCATCATAATTGGTGAAAGTGTTATTCGCCAAATTCAGCATCGAGATACCATTATTAGTACTCATCCATAAATGCTGGTTTGCATAGCTGACAATACCATAAATAACATCATTTGGAAGTCCCTCTTTTATCCCAAATCTTTCGAAATTTCCTGATGTTTTATCAAACTTATTTAGACCGCCACTTTTAGTTCCAATCCAAAGGAATCGTTCGGGTGCGATTGGGTCAGGACAAATACAAAAAATAAGATCGTAGCTAAGTGAGTTGGCTTTTCCAGGGATGTTTTTATAATGCGTCCATTTTGTTTTTTGTACATCAAAACTAAAAAGACCTTTCAACGTGCCTAGCCAAATGAGATCATTTTGGTCTTTATAAATGCTTTGTAAAAAATCATAAGGGCCTTCATCACTTTTAACTGGGAATTTAAATTCCGTAGAGGATTTATGTACTTTGTCAAAAATCACTAATCCATGTGTATTGCCAAATAACAGGTTGCCTTTATTGTCATCATACAGCGGGAAAATGTTATCATATTGATTCCAATAGTAACTGGTTTTTTTTTGTAGCGGCTCATAGTGGTATAAGCCAATTCTCCCTATCCAGTAACTTCCATCTTTATCTTGTATAACAGATTTAGTTTCTGCTTTATCATGATGTGTGCCTTTTTGTAGTTTTATATTTGTTTTAGTTATCGGTGGAAAAGTAAGACCAGTTTTTAAGTCATGGCTATAAAAAAAATCGTCCATGGGATTTTTAAGAAATAAAACGTCTCCATTTATTCCAGGGCTCATGTAATTTATACTTGCATTTTCTGTGGTATGAAACCGTTCAATTTTTTTGTTGTATTTGAGTAAACCATAACCTTGAGTCCCTATCCAGGTGTTGCCGTTTTTATCTAAGTAACTGCAGGAAATAAAATTCAAATAGGGGGACAGGTTTTTATCATAACTGCTAATCTTATTCCAATAATGTTTGCTAAAATTGAATAGATTCAATTGGTGGTCTATCCCTGCAAATAAATTATTCTCATTGTCTGTACTTACTGGGAATGTATAAATGCATTTTTGAGTATTCGGTGTTGTTAAAAAACGAATCGACTTATTTTGATTGGATATTTCAGTAATCCCATTTTCAAATAACATTAAAAATTTATTTTCCCCTTTTATCGGAACAAAAGATTGAACATACCTTGATAAATAGTCATTTTTTGCTGAAGGATATTTATACTTTTCTATGTCGATATTTTTTATTTCATAAGATTCGTTTTTACCCGCTATAATTTGAAATAATTTTCCTTGTGTTGATACCCAAATCCTGCCATCGTTATCTGCAAAGAAATTTGATGATCTCCAATCGGCTAAAGGGGATTCGTCAATTCTTAAAAATGCTTCAACGTTCGGATTTGATTTGTCAAAAATGATTTTTGTAAAGAGCACATCGAATTTGTCTCGAAAGTTATTTTTAGTTATTTTATTTTCTGTAATAGTTAACCTGTTCAGTCCTTGAATGGTGCCTACCCAAATATGCCCAGATTTATCTTCACAGATAGAGGTTACACTATTGCTGCTGATGCTGTTCGAATTATTTGATTCATGTTTGAAGTGGATAAAAGTTTCCGTTTTTCGGTCAAATAAATCGAGGCCGTTATCCGCGGTGGCAATCCAAAGGCGCCCCTTGGTGTCTTCAAATAAAAATCTGATGAAATTTCCTGCAATAGAAGTGCTGTCTTCCACATCATTTTTGAACACACTAAAATTATATCCATCAAAACGGTTAAGTCCATCGTTGGTTGCAAACCACATAAAACCATATTGGTCTTGAATGATGGCATTTACCATTCCTTGCGACAGACCATCCTTTATAGTGAGTGTCTCAAATTTATATTCAATAGGGGCATTTTCCTGTGCAGTAGTGATTTGTAGAAAAAGAACAACTGTGAATAAAATGGTGAATGTTAATCTCATTATGAATAGAAATAGGCCTACAAAATACCATTTTAAGTTTAATAATGATATCTATTATCCGGAAAAACAACAACGATCATATTTCACTACTATTAGGGATTGTACAACATTAAACATAGGGCTAATTTGCACGCTTAATAAATTAAGGTCTCTTATTTAAAACAAAGTGAATCCCAAATCTAGTTGTATGAACAAAAAATCTATTCTTTTAGCCATCTTTTCATTGTTATTGATGTCTATTCAAGTTAAATCTCAGGTCAGATGTGGTTTTGATGAAAATAAAAAGAAAGAAATCCAGCGCAATCCCAACTACTTGAAAAATATAGAAGAGGTAGATGCTAAGATTCACGATTATATTAAAACAAGAGGAATGTCCAGATCTGTAAATGACACTTTCTATATTCCTTGCGTAGTCCATATCATGCATAATGGCGGTACTTTAGGTGCTTACGATAATCCAACAGATGCAGCTGTATTGAGTACTATTGATTATTTGAATAAAGTATACAATGGAACCTGGAGTGGTGCAGGAGGTTCTATACTTGGGGTAGGAGATATCAATATCAAATTTGTATTAGCAACAAAGGATACCAATAACGTTACAACAACCGGTATTGAAAGGGTAAATTGTTCTGGTATTGCTGATTATGGCACATATGGTATGAGATTAGATGGTGCTAATGGAGTTGATGAAGTAACGATTAAGAATTTAACAAGATGGGACCCATTTAAATATTACAATATCTGGGTTGTTAATAAAATTGATGGTTGTGGAGGTGTTCCAAATGCTTGTTCAAGCTGGACTGCCGGCTTCGCTTATTTTCCTTTCGAGCCTGTAACATCTACTTCCCTTTCAACATCAACTGCAAGAGATAGAGACGGTACCATAATGCTTGCAACAGGGATGACGCCTGGTAATGTCGTATTGCCTCACGAAATTGGTCATGCTTTAAGTCTGTATCATCCATTTGAAGGGATAGATGCTAATAATGCTTGCCCTTCAACTGATCCCACTTTGGGAGATAAATGTGCAGATACTGATCCTATTAATAATCCTCAGGGAGCAGGCAATGCTTATCCTGCTTATGCAAGAGATTCCTTCCCTTACACATCACCTTTTACTAATATTTGCACAGGAACTCCATATACTTCCACTACGGAAAAGAATATCATGAATTATACCTTTAAGACAAGACTTTTTACGCCTAATCAAAAAGATAGGATGAAAGCGTCTTGTATGACTACAATAAGAGAGGGGTTGACTACATCATGGGCTAATAATCGCGGCACTTATCCTACTACCTGGGTTGCTCCTACAGCTGCATCAGTAATACCTGTAACAAGTTCAACGGGTCTCGGTAGCAATCTTGGAGGAATATACAGAGTAGAACTGAATGATATGATAGTCAATTCAATGATCACCTCGCAGGATGGTGGGTATGTTAACAGGGCAAATAGATGGTATGATTTATTTGCTGTAACTGCCGGTACTTCCAATACCATAAAAGTCAACTTAATGAATTCCAATAATAATCAATTGGGCATATATATTGATTATAATAATGATGGTGCTTTTAATGAAACAACAGAAAGAATATATATAAACACTAGTATTCTAAAAGCTGATGGTGTAGGTTATACGATTCAAAAATCTGTGACATTTACAGTTCCTACAGCTGCGAATATGTCTGTAGGGTCTATAGTAAGAATGAGAATAATTAATGATCTTTCTACTTCATATGGGATTGCCGCTGTTTCGGGAACCAGTGCATCTTTAACTTATGGTCAGGCAGAAGATTATCCAATTTATTTAGCTGCGGGAACTTGTGTAGCTCCTTCTGCTCCTTCTGCTTCTGGCGTTTCAATTTGTAGTGGCAACACAGCTAGTTTATCGGCAACAGGTGCAGGAACCCTTAAGTGGTATTCGGCTTCAACCGGTGGTACATTATTAGCTACTGCTTCTACTTACACTACACCAACCTTAACATCAAATACAACATATTATGTACAGGATAGTACTTGTGCAATAAGTGCAACAAGAACTGCCGTACTTGTTACAGTGAATGCCTTACCTACTGCAACGATAACCGCATCAACGGCTACTACTTTTTGTAGTGGTGGCAGTGTGCTATTAACAGCCAGTGCTGGAAGTTCTTTTTTATGGAGCACCGGCGCTACTACGCAAGCAATTACAGCAACTACAGCTAACAGTTATACCGTAAAAGTTACCAATGCGAATGGTTGTCAAAGTGCATCATCGGCAGCAACTGTGGTAACAGTGAATCAGTCTTTAAGAGATACAACAGTAGCAACATCTTGCGGTATGTACATTTGGGAAACAGGAAATCTATCTGATTATATGTCGTCAGGCACATATAGTTATACATCAAATTGTCAAACTCATGTTTTAATACTTACTGTAAATCAACCAACTTCAGACACAACTGTAGCAACAGGTTGTGACATGTACATTTGGGAAACTGGTAATCTTTCAGATTATTTTACAACAGGTACTTATAGTTATACAGAAGGTTGTGTAACGCATGTATTACAATTAACAATGAATCAATCGGTATCTGATACTTTAATTGTTACTGAAACTGGTTTTTATACTTGGCAATTAAATGGAAATGATTATTGGTCATCTGGAACGTATACTTCTACAACAGGTTGTCTAACTCATGTATTGATACTAACAATACTTCAAAATGGAGCGGATACAACATTTGCAACATCTTGTGGCATGTATGTTTGGGGAATAAGTGGGATGGATTATTTTACAGCTGGAACATATTCGTATTCATCTGGAACTTTAAACTATGTTTTGGTATTAACTATAAATCAACCTACACAAGAGTTTACTTTTGATTTTGCATGTGGCATGTATGTTTGGCCAATTAATGGCTCGGATTATTTTTCATCTGGAACCTATAGCTATACGTTGGATTGTGTAGAGTATATATTGTATTTAACGGTTAGTGAGCCAACTCCAGTCACAACAGTAGCAACAGCTTGTGGTATGTATATTTGGGAGAGTGGCAATTATTCTGATTATTTTACTTCAGGTACATACAGTTACACAGAAGGTTGTATAACACATATATTGGAATTGACCATGGTTGAGTCAATTTCAGATACAACAGTAGCAACATCTTGCGGAATGTACATCTGGGAAAATGGCAATCTTTCTGATTACATGTCATCAGGTACTTATAGTTATACAGAAGGTTGTGTAACGCACGTATTGGAGTTGACAGTTAATGAGCCAACATATGATACAACAGTAGCAACAGCTTGCGGTATGTATATTTGGGAGAGTGGCAATTATTCTGATTATTTTACATCTGGCACTTATAGCTATACAGAAAATTGTGTAACGCACGTATTGGAGTTAACAATGAATGAACCTACATCAGATACAACAGTTGCAACAAGTTGTGGCATGTACATTTGGGAAAATGGCAATCTTTCTGATTACTTTACATCAGGCACTTATAGTTATACAGAAGGTTGTATAACACACGTATTGGAGTTAACAATGAATGAACCTACATCAGATACAACAGTTGCAACAAGTTGTGGCATGTATATCTGGGAAACAGGTAGTCTTTCAGA
>CALQJH020000004.1 GCA_943330835.2 Candidatus Kuenenia stuttgartensis | reverse complement strand
TTAACAAGCAACGATTCTTTAGCATCTTATCATCTTGATACCAATACCGTGATGACTACTTTTATTCCTAACTCCTATTTATTATGGTGGAATAGTTCATTTTCAAAAATACTGTTGAGATTAAAAAAACAACACGACTATTTCTGGGAAGGGGAACGTTCGAAGAAAGCAAAAGGAAAAGGATTTACCCCAGAAGAAATATATACAATAGCCAGTGTTGTAGAAGAAGAAACAAACATGGACGCAGACAAAGGCAAAATTGCAAGTGTGTATATCAACAGAATAAAAAAAGGGATGAAACTTGAAGCCGATCCAACTGTAAAATTTGCTATGCGAAATTTTGAATTAAAAAGAATTCTTCATGGGCATCTTTCCTTCCCGTCGGATTACAACACCTATCAACAGATAGGACTGCCTCCGGGTCCAATTTGTACGCCATCTATAACCACAATAGATGCCGTTCTTGACGCTCCAACAACTGATTATATCTTCTTTGTTGCAAAACCTGATTTCAGTGGCTATTCTAATTTTGCAAATTCCTATAGTGAACATCTGGTTAATGCAAAATTATACCAGCATGCATTAGATCAGCTCCAAAAAAATCATTCCACACAAAAATAATTCGACGCCATTGACAAAATTCGAAAGAATATTAATTACGAAAACACCACTTGCATTCTTTGTAAACAGAAGCAAGCGTATTCATCCCCCCGGATTTGAAGGCGTTCCACTTTATGATGTATTGCGTTTCTTTTACAAACAAATCAAAACGCACGGACTAACCGAAAGGGCTTCTGCCATATCGTACAACTTTATTATGGCGATACCGCCTTCCTTACTATTTATATTTACCCTAATTCCTCATTTGCCATTTATTTCCAAGAGCGCTATCAGAACTCAATTAAATAAAATCATTGTAGATATTATTCCTTCAAAAGTTTACAATAAAGAACTCATCAAATTTGTTGATTCCTTTATTTATGAAAACAGAATCGGCTTACTATCCTTCGGGCTATTATTATCGTTGTATTTTGCTTCTAGTGCCATGATGGGATTGATCAGATCTTTCAATAAAAAAAATCATATCGGATTTGAAAAAAGAATAGGTCTTGCATCAAGATGGACTGCCATAAAATTGACCGTTTTGATTTTTAGTTTATTTATGGGTTATTTCATTTTATTAATTTCTCAGGGAGCTGTTTTGAAATTATTAATACATAATCCTCACTTAAGAGATGTTATTTCCAATACCAGATGGATTTTCATCATTTTACTTATTTTCTTTTCTATTGGATTTATTTTCAAATATGCGCCATCAGTTGAAAAAAGATGGAAGCTCATTTCTCCGGGCGGTATCACCACTACGTTACTGAGTCTTTTATCTTCCTTTGTTTTTTCGTATTTCGTTACCAATTTTAGTAGATATAATCTGCTATATGGTTCAATTGGTACGATTATGATGATTATGGCCTTGATTTATATCAATTCCCTATCCATTTTAATTGGCTTTGAGTTAAATGTAAGTATCAATTCCCTTCAGATAATTGCGAATAAACGAAAGGTAGAATCGAGGACATCCTAAAAACTATTCAATATGCTTTTGGTCAATCCCCTATTTCAGTTTAAATTCGCAATCGTAATCTAAAAATTCAACATTATGGCATACGACGTTATCGTTTTAGGCAGCGGACCAGGTGGTTATCCTGCTGCAATCAGAGCAAGTCAATTGGGCAAAAAAGTAGCAATTGTAGAAAAAGAAAGTCTTGGAGGTATTTGCTTGAATTGGGGCTGTATTCCTACCAAAGCTTTATTGAAAAGTGCGCAGGTTTATGAATACACAAAACATGCAGCTGATTATGGAATCACTGTTGATAAAGCTACGGCTGATTTTGTGGGAGTGATTAAGCGTAGTCGTGGTGTAGCTGATAAAATGAGCAAGGGTATTCAATTCCTGATGAAGAAGAATAAGATTGATGTGATTATGGGCACAGGGAAATTGATTGCTTCCAATAAACTGGAAGTTACTGCTGCTGATAATTCCAAGCAAGTACTTGAAGCTAAAAATATAATACTATCAACTGGTGGTCGTGCAAGACAATTGCCTACAATGCCTATTGATGGTAAAAAAATTATCGGTTACAGAGAAGCTATGTCATTACCGACACAACCTAAAAGCATGATTATTTGCGGAAGCGGTGCGATTGGAAGTGAGTTCGCGTATTTCTATAACAGCATGGGCACTCAAGTAACCATCGTAGAATTTATGCCACGTATTGTTCCTGTTGAAGATGAAGACATCAGCAAAGAAATGGAGAAGCAGTTTAAAAAACAAGGCATGACTATTATGACAAATAGTGAAGTTATAAAAGTGGACACTTCAGGTGCTGGTGTAAAAGCTACTGTGAAAACAGCTGCAGGCGAAGTGATATTGGAAGCAGATATTTTATTGAGTGCTGTAGGTGTTGTTGCCAATATTGAAAATATCGGATTAGAAGCATTGGGTATTAAAACTGAAAAAGGAAAAATCATTGTAGATGCTAATCAACAAACAAGCGTTGCAGGATTATATGCTATAGGCGATTGCACCCCAGGACAAGCATTGGCGCATGTTGCAGCAAAAGAAGGGATTAATGCAGCAGAACATTTAAGTGGTCACAAACCTGAACCAATGGATTACAATAATATCCCTGGTTGTACTTATACCTCTCCTGAGATTGCTTCAGTAGGTTATACTGAAAAAGCGGCTAAGGATGCGGGTTATGAAATCAAAGTGGGTAAATTCCCCTTCATTGCCAGCGGAAAAGCAGTTGCAGGCGGAACCACAGAAGGGTTTGTAAAAGTAATTTATGATGCAAAATATGGTGAGTTCTTAGGTTGCCATATGATTGGCAATAATGTTACAGAAATGATTGCAGAAGCTGTTGTTGCGCGTAAATTAGAAACCACTGCACATGAAATTCTAAATGCCGTTCATCCTCACCCTACTATGAGCGAAGGAATGAAAGAAGCTACAGCTGCGGCATATGGAGAAGCGATTGACATTTAGACATCCCCAATAATATACATTTTCAAATAGTCCGGTTTAATTACTGGGCTATTTTTTTGATATTAATAAGGGGAAGTTTATCATGTGCAACAGAAGTAATGGTTCGTAGCAATACGAAGAGATTAAAAATGTGATTTGTAGTTTTGGTATTTTGTGGTTCGTACCACTTTACAGATCCGGTGGTTTTGGAAATTTATAGAAATTTGTGGTTCGTACCAAAAAGCGGTATTCGTAATATTGCAATATGGCAATATTAAAAAACCCACCTCATAGACTTAATACTCCATAGAATTTGTTCTTACCACTTCAATTGTAGTAAAACCCGTTCGTTTGGGTCAGCTTCATTTTGAAAATCTGTGGTTCGTACGATTAAACCGGCACAGCAGTTTTCAGCGAGATTTGTGGGATTTGTCGTTCGTACCAATTGAAAAGTACCAGGTTTTTAAGCGTATTCGTAATATTACGATATTGCAATATTACGAATACGCTAAATGGCCTTAATAAACTTAATAAACGCCTTACATTTCTTCGAAGCCGCCTATCATCTTAAACCCTAACACGGCTTATTTAAATATTGACTTCAACTTGCCATTTGAAAAATATTGATTAATGCCCAGCTGCTGAGCCTGATTCCTCATAATTAATTCCTTGCTTCTTTAATATTCCTTTTACTGCAATGGCAAAAAATGTCAAGTAAGCAAAACAAATCACAGGCACCCAATAGGATTGTTGGATTCCAATTACATCAGCTAGTTTTCCTTGAATTGGAGGAATAATTCCACCTCCTAAAATCATCATAATTAAAAATGCAGAACCTTGTGTAGTATATTTTCCAAGACCGGCAATTGATAAGGTAAAAATACAAGGCCACATAATAGAGCAACATAATCCTCCACTTAAAAATGCATAAGTTGCAATTGTGCCTGTTGTTTGTGTCCCTATAACCATTGCCGTTACTCCTAATAATCCAAACACCATTAAAGTTTTTGCGGGCTTATCATTACAATAGAAAAATGCTGCAATTTGAATACACACACAAATAATATAATAATACAATGACGACATATCATATTTTGCAACGGTGTTCACTCCTACAATTACGCCAAATGCTATTAGAGGAACGATAATCTGCAATAACATTTTACTGGTTTTAGATAAATTAAAAGCAGATACAGCCCCTGTCCACCGGCCTATCATCAGACTTCCCCAATACATGGCAATGTATGGTGTTGCTTCAGATGCCTGCTTACTGCCAAATGAAGATTGTTTTAATAATTCACCTAAATTACTTCCTATGGCAACTTCTACGCCGACATATACAAATATGGCCAACATGCCTAAAACCAACTGCGGATATTTCATAGCGCCCCAGCCCTCTGGTTTTTTAGTGGCACTTGCATTTGCATAAAACAATCCCAATACAACAATAGCCAATGCACCCAATAACCATTTCATTCTGTATGCGTTCATAGCCAAAACAGCTTCCTTTGTAGCATTCGATAAATCTGTTTTATAACTATTGAAAACCGGCGCAAACATAATAATCAATAAGCCTGTCATCATCAGTAACATATATAATGCCTTATTAGCTTTTTCTGTTCCTTCTTCCATTATACCACTCGGCACTTTTTTAGAGAAATGAAATAAACCTGCAGCAGCAATAAATAATCCACCTACGCAGGAATAAAGCAAAATCACTTTACTCAAACTCAATGAAGTAATTTGTGCATCGGTAACAGCGGCTGTTGTGCCAAACAAAGCTAATGCTACTACTATTGGCCCGATGGTTGTACCAAGAGAATTGATGCCCCCACCAAGATTAATTCTGCTTGTTCCTGTTGCAGGATCGCCTAAGGAAACACTAAAGGGCTGTGCAGCAGTTTGTTGAAGTGAAAATCCCAATGCTACAATAAATAAACCCACTAACATACCAGAAAAAGTATTCGCATTAACAGCGATAATCATTGCAGCAGCACCTAATGCAGAGAACAACAGACCAAAAACAATACTCTTTTTATAGCCCCACTTCCCGACTAAATCTTTTCCTCCAAAAGAACCATAGGCGAATAATGCTAAAGCTCCAATATAATAAGCGGTATAAAACGCAAAATCAATTAACTGGCTTTGAAACTGATCCAAATTAAAATAATGTTTGCAGAAGGGAATGAAAATGCTATTGCCGGCAGCAATAAATCCCCAGAAAAAAAATACGGTAACTAAAGTACTTAATGCACCATAATTTGTATGTATCGTACTTGATGAATTTTTCTCAATATTGGACATGGTTTAAATTTTAGAGAGTGAAAATAACTGGTTTTTTTAAATATTACTAAAAAAGATTAAAGACAAACCATCTGAAAAATAAAAGCAAGCAAAAGTATATTTATTTCCTCTCTAAAATGATCCTGTGAATTTCAGTTTTGTTGATTAAATAATAGAGAGGGAATCGATTTATACCCTAGCTACAAAAAGTGAAATATATTGCTCCAAAAAATGTAGGTTTGCTTTTAAAAAAATTGGCAGAAATAAATATCATATTAACCATTTTAGAAACGCTCAAGCAAGCTAACCCTGAAAATGTATTCATCAGTAGTTTGTATGACCAATTTTGTAATCGTGGCGGATTGAGTAAAAAACAACTGGAAGGACTGTATGACAAAGCAGCAAAAACAGGTTTGATAACAACAGCCAAATTAGCCACACTTGAAGCCATCATCAAAAAGAAACCGAACCGATACAAATCAGAAATTATCAAAAAAATACCTGAGCCTATAATAGATCAAACTGCTATTTTATTATTGAATCAAATTCTGGAAAAATACCCTCAACACAAAATGGCCTTGTTTCTGCTATCAAAATGTAAACATAATGATGCGTTGACTGATTTGGAAATTACCGAAATAAAAAGACTAGGAAAAATTCTCTTAAAATAAAAAATCATGCTGTACAAAAAAATCATTTGCATTATCACGCTTTTTGCTTGTTCCTTCAAAACATTTGCTGATGAAGGCATGTGGCTGCCTCAATTGCTTCAGACGCTTAATGAAAAAGAGATGAAGAAAATGGGCATGAAAATAAACGCCTCCGATATTTATAACATCAACAAAGGAAGTTTAAAAGATGCCATCGTTAGTCTGGGAGGCTTTTGCACAGCCGAAGTTATTTCTAATCAAGGGCTCCTGCTAACCAACCACCATTGCGGTTTTGATGCCGTACAAAATCATTCTTCTATTGAAAATAATTATATCCAAAATGGATTTTGGGCATACAACAAACAACAGGAATTACAAAACCCTGGATTGTTTGTGTCTTTTATCATCAGCATTGACGAAGTAACGAATAGCATTTTAAAAGACATCAAGTCAACTATGACTGAAAAAGAAAGACAATCCCTAATTGATAAAAATATTGTTCAATTAAAAAAAGATTACAAAAAAGAAACCTACCAGGAATTGATCATCAAACCATTTTTCGATGGCAATAAATACTATTTGTTCGTCACAGAAACGTATAAGGATATCAGACTTGTTGGTGCACCACCCTCTTCCATTGGCAATTTCGGAAAAGACACCGACAACTGGATGTGGCCAAGACATACAGGCGATTTTTCGATGTTTAGAATCTATGCAGATAAAGACAACAAACCCGCAGCATACTCACCTAACAATGTCCCCTACACGCCAAAACGCTCTTTAAACATTTCCTTAAAAGGAATGAAGGAAGGAGATTTCACCATGGTATTTGGATTCCCCGGCAAAACAAATGAATACTTAAGCGGATCTGCTATTGAGCAAATTATGAAAGTGAATGATCCTGCTAAAATTAATATCAGACATGAAGTGCTGGATATTATGAAAAGCTTTATGATTAAAGATGAAGCAACTAAAATTCAATATGCAGCTAAATATGCTAACATTGAAAATGCATACAAGAAGTGGCAGGGAGAAGTTTTGGGATTAACCAGATCAAATGCCTTAGAAAAGAAAGCTGGTTATGAAAGACTTTTTTCCGCTAAAATACAATCGAATGCAGCATGGCAAAGCCAATACGGAAGCGTTTTACAGGATTTATCCAATGGCTACAAAAATATCGAACCCTATGCATTGGCAAGGGATTATTATAATGAGATCATGCCAAGAATTGAAATGTTTAATACAGCTTCCGTCTTGAATACGCTGCTTCAGTCTTATGCAAAAAACATCGAAACGAAAAATGATAGTAAAGGTAAATCACTTGCAAAACTGGAAGATATTTTTAAAGAATATAACCCAGCTCTTGATCAGCAACTGTTCGAAAAGCTCATGATGCTGTATGTAAATAATCAACCAGCCGACAATATTTCTCCGCTTTTAAAACAATGGCTTGCTACAAAAGATATACATGCCATTGCCAATGATATTTATACTTCATCGATCATGACATCGCTAGAAAATATAAAAGGGATTTTAAACAATGAGCCCAACACAACAATCGAGCTCATCAAGAATGATAATCTTTTTAAACTTTATACCGACATCACAGAAACATACAATAAACAAGTCGCTTCACCATTATCGATGCTGCAAACCAATATCAACAAGCTACAACGAAATTACATGCAGGCGCAATTAGATGTATTTAAAGATAAAAATTTCTACCCTGATGCCAACAGCACCTTAAGAGTAACTTATGGCAATGTAAAAGGATACCAGCCAAGAGATGGGATGAAATATCATTTCTATACTTACATGGATGGTATCATGGAAAAATATAAAGCTGGTGATTATGAATTTGATGTTCCTCAAAAATTAATTGATCTCTATAAAGCAAAAGACTTTGGTCGTTATGGAGTGAATGGCAGACAACCAGTATGCTTTATTGCTTCCAATCACACTACTGGCGGCAACTCTGGAAGTCCGGCATTGGATGCTTATGGAAATCTTGTTGGACTAAATTTCGACAGAGTTTGGGAAGGCACTATGAGTGATCTGAATTACAATCCTGAGATTTGCAGAAATGTAATGGTTGATATCCGTTATGTACTTTTTATTGTTGATAAATATGCAGAGGCGAAGAATCTGATTGCGGAGATGAAGATTGTGGAGTAAAATCAAAGTTGAAAAGGTTGAAATTTGTTGAAATCGGTTCGACGGTTTAATAAGTTTGTCGTTTAATCCATGAACTAATCAACATATTAACTACATTCAACCACATTCAACTACTTTCAACATTTTTCAACCAACCACTATTCCCTTTTCCCAAAAACCTTTTTCAACAAATCAGAAACCTGAGCGGCCGGATCTTTTCTGATTTTATGTTCTTCCTGACTAATGGTATAAAAAATTGCATCGGAAGTTTTGCCCCCAACATAAGCAGCAAGATCTGTATTTACATTTTGATGAAAAAATTTATTGTAGTTGGAAAAAACATCTGACCAGTACTTTGTAGCATTCACTTTTTTTAGAGACGTTTCAATAACCGGACGAATCTTTTCTGTAAGCTGTTGCGATGTATTTTCCTTTAAATAATTTGTGGCTGCAGAACTGTCTCCCTTCAATATTTTAAGTCCATCTGTAATCGTCATTTTCTTTATCGCGTCAATAAAAATATCGCCTACTCCAGCAGTAGCATCTTCCGCGGCTCTGTTCATTGACAAAACTGCTTTGTCAACCAAGGAGCCCATTCCAATTCGGCGCATTGCACTTGCAACTTTTTCTGCTTCTTCAGGCATAATAATTTTTAACACAGCATCATTAAAAAAACCATCTGCTGCACCCAGCTTTTTTGTACTGTTAGTTGTTCCGATGGTAAGTGCTTCTTTCAAACCATTGATTATGTCTTCATTAGATAAAGATGCGCCCTTTGTATCTGAACTAATTTGTTTGGCTATTTGATTAATAACGGAGGAGCCACTGTCTTTTTTTATAGCCTGATTGATCTTGCCAAAAATACCTTGTGCATGAATGGCATGAGTAAGCAAGAGACTAAAACAAATTAGAACGATTTTCTTCATGATAAATAATTTGTGCAAAAATAAGAACGTCGAAGCTATAAAACTCCGACGTCTACAAGAAATTGATGGGATACTTGTTAAAGTTTAATTATTTTATACACTTTCTTGGCTTCATTGTTCCCCACTTTCAGAAGATAAACTCCTGAGGAAAGTAAGGAAAGATTTATTTTATTGACAGCAGTCGAAACGGTTGATTTATAAACAAGGCCACCGGTTAAATTATAAATTAAAATAGTTTTTCCTATCAAATCATATCCATTCAAAGCCACAATATTTACATCATGTTGAATAGGATTAGGATAAATGCTGAGTGAAGCTTCCTCCTGTATTGCCGGAGTTGAAGTTGTAGGAAGTGAGCCTGCACTCTCTGTAACACTATCACATGCTGTTGAATTTAAAAATGAATTACGCGGACCATTAAGTGCAAAAAGACTTCTCATTTTATTCTTTTGTCCTTTTGTAAATAAATTCATGCAGCCATCATTCGTATAATCCATAAAATTCATAAACATATCTCCATTTGAATTCGGTGAGCAAGAACTCATTTGCGGAAATGAAGGACAATTATTATTGTAATTACTTTGTTGAGGTGTATCATAAATACCATCATTACCACAATCGTTATCTCCCCAAATATGTTTCAACCCAAGCCAATGTGCAATTTCGTGAGTGGCTGTTCTTCCTTTGTTAAAATTAGGCTGGAGATTTCCAATTTTACCAAGCGCATCAAATTGAATCACAACTCCATCTTTATCAGCAGGATCTCCTGGTTGTGTTGCATAACCCAAATTGTGACCTGATAAATTACAAACCCAAATATTTAAATAACTATTGCCATCCCATGCATTGTCACCACCAGCAGCTGAAGATTTCATAGCATCATCAATATTATAACTAACGTTAGTGGTATATTTTCTTATGATGCCAGTTGTTGGTCTGCCTAAAGCATCTGCTCTGGCGATACAGAATTTAATTCTGACATCTGCTGCAAATGGTTTAAATGCATTCGGTGTATTAGAAGCATCCGCATTTAATCTGCTAAAATCTTCATTTAATACCTGAAGCTGTGACATAATTTGTGCATCACTTATATTTTGACTGGCATTATTATAAAGCACATGAAAAACAACGGGAATAGAAATGATTTCATCTGGCAACGTATCTCTGGATACCGCATTAGATTGATTGCTGTGAAATTCTTTATTGGAACTGGATGCTGCATACTTTATAGTACCACAAACCCTTTGTCCGAAAGAACCCGAAACGGCAACCAGAAGGAAGAACATGAATAAAGATAATCTCATCAAAATATTATTAAAAAAATGATCAATGTTGAATCATTTTTCAATGTGATATGGACTAGTCTTTAAATAGGATGATTAAGGAAAATAGTTGGCAAATCGGTTGAATGTTGGATTAAGAGCAACATTAATTATTGATGTAATAATAAATATAGGCTCAGAGGTGGACACAAAATAGAAACTTATTTTTTAGAAAGGAAGCTTTTTGTGAAATATTTTAAAATTATTTTTTCAGTCAACTGTAAATGGTTTTGTATTTTTGACCCTAAATCAAAGTAATGAATCGTCTAATTATACTTTCGGCATTCTTTATAACATCTTGTAATTCAGGCAGTAATCCAGATAACGACCCTGATATCGCAACCCCGCATGTAGGAATAGACGCCCCAATAAATTTAAGTTATAATATCATCAGCGTATACCCGCACGATACAAGTGCCTATACCCAAGGGCTAGAATTGTTCAATGGAAAAATGTATGAAGCCACAGGAGATTACGAAAATTCCTCATTAAGAATCACCAACCATAAAACCGGATCCGTAGAGAAAAAGCACATTATGGGCACCAGTGATATTTTTGGAGAAGGGATTACTATTTTCAAAGATAAAATTTACCAACTTACCTGGGAAAGCAATATGGCGTATTTGTATAACATTTCAAATGTTGACAAACCTATCAAAACATTCAACTGGCCATACGAAGGATGGGGAATTACACACAACAACCAAGACCTTATCATAAGTGATGGCTCTGCTAATCTTTACTTCGTTGACCCGGAAACATTCAAAGTAAAAAGCACCCTCTCTGTAAGAGATGACCAGGGAGCTGTAAACATGTTGAATGAATTGGAATATGTAAATGGATTCATTTTCGCTAATGTATATCAAACCAATTTCATTGTAAAAATTGATGCGGAAAGCGGACATGTAGTAGGAAGAATAACCATGAACGGACTCTTACAACAAAGCGATGTTACTTCAGGAAGAACAGATGTGCTTAACGGTATCGCATACGATAGCATATCAAAAAGATTTTTCATTACAGGCAAACGCTGGCCGAAAATGTTTGAGGTTGAAGTAAAGTAAAAGTTAAGTTAGCTAATACTTTGTTGATCATAAGAACAACAAAAAAAATAAGACCAACAAAGGCAAATAAGCTTAGAAGCTCTGAGGTAACAGTACTTTGTCTATTTTGTTTAAAGTTCCATTTATAAAATTCTGATCGCTTGTTCCAAAAGGATTAGGTGTAAATGGTTGAGTATTTATGATCAAATTTGCGGTATTGTTTAAAACATCCTTTAATGTAGCACTAATAACGATTGGGAATGGTACTCCAGGAACTACACCAAAAATACATTTCAATTTTAATCCGGGATGTTGAGGCACTCCTGAGTTCAATAAAGTAGGATATGCAGTTTCTGTTGTTGGGAAATTATTGGTAAATGCTCTGTTCATTAATATATGATAAGCTAAAAGCCCCTTTACATTTTTTGGGGTTAAAGTTCCGGATAAAAGTGGATTGGAGAAAACTGCTGGAGTTGAGGCCAAACCTGAAGCTAACCCTTGAGCAATCGTTGTGTCGGTAACAAACCCTTGGGCTAATATCCCTCGTGTAATTAGTAATGTTAAAGCCTCTCGAAAAGCATTATCGACTGGAGCAAAAATGGTAAAATCAGGCCCAAACATACTTAAATAATGTTGCAAAGTTGAATCTGCTGAAACACCAACATCTGCACGTAAAATTGCTGCTTTCAAATAAGTTAAATCAGGATCAGTACTGATTCTATTCCATAAAGAATCCTGAGCAGGAGCAACTATTGTAGCAGTATGATGAATCACCCCATTGAATGCCAACTGATCCAATCCGGTAATGGGCATATTATTTAACCACCCGCCATTTCTGGAAGTTGGATAAGTTGCTAATCTGATTACTGGACCTATTAATGTATTTGTTGTGGGAGAAGGATTTACAGCTGTAGGGTAAACAAAATTCGGAAATGCGCTAGATATATCTGCTGAGCGAACATCTTGAGGAATTGTATTGTATAGAATGAGCATTCTATATTTAACTATTGTACTACTATCACTGGTTGAAATATAATTCGAAAAATAAGCATCATTATCAGTTGGACTTAATGCTCCTCCAGATAGCAAACTAAAAAACATTTTAACGCCCAGATTATTGGTCACGAACATAGTATAATGCTTTGAACTGTCACTCAAAAGCCCCGTCAAACCTGCAGTTGCAACCATTCTGTAATACAAACTATCATCTGCATTAGTTTGCAACTCTTCTGCTAATAATTTAAGCCCAGTTGCAGGTGTTATTACATTTTCAGAAAATTGTTCTACCTCCTTGTTACACGATGTTGTGGTAATGATTAAAAACATAATTGGCAAAAACAAATCAGCCCTAATTATTTGTGTTAAATATTTCATACGTATGCATTTATTTTTTTTCGATTTTAATATGTTATGCGCTTAATACTTTTTATTTGTTGATAACGTTAACGTACATGCGCATTTTATTATGTTTAATTTTACGTTTTAATACTTAATAAACATTATACCCAAAGCTCACGTAATACAATCCCCCCACATGTGAATTTCCAATCGCATTATAATAGTAGGAATTTAATAAATTATTTGCTCCCAATTTTATGATTGATTTTGATTTTGGCAATTTAAAATTCACTTGCAAATCTATATTGTGTACATCTGGTAAAGTTCCTGTTGCAAAATCACCTTCATACAACATTGATTGTTGAAACCTATATGACAAATTAAATCCTAATCGCTTCGAAGGCCCGAATCCACTATTCGAAATATAGGCATTCCCTTTATATTTTGGAGCATTAAAATAGGCAACAAAATTTTCAGGAACATCCTTCAATTGATCAGAGGATAAATTAATTCCTATAGCAAAATTATTAGGCAACCTATAATCAACACTACATCCAAAACCAAAAGTCTGTACCTTATCTGAAGTATTTATAGGAAGTGAAAAATAACGATTAGTAGTATCGGACATCGTTGTTGGGGTGGTGTCTTTAAATTGCACGGCTAGTTTTCTTCCTATAAAATCCTGATATTGTCCCCAATATCCATACACATCAATTAATAATTTACCGCCCATCAAGAGACCTTTGTATCCCAACTCGTAAGATGAAAGCGCTTCAGGTTTTAACTGGGTCCAATTGTATTTTTCTGGAGTAGCTCCTACACTAAAACTATTTAGATCATACAGCTGTTTATCGAAGTTGTATTTTTTTGCAAAGTATTCATTACCACCTAACAACCTTACTCCACTACCTACATTCATATCAATCCATTGTTGTTGATTGGAAGGAAAACGATAAGCTGTTTGATAAGAAATTCTTAAATGGTTGTACTCTGCTAATTTATAAGTTGCAGTAGCTCTTGGTGTAAACCTACCTTTGAAATTTTCATTCTTATCATACCTTCCTGATAATGAAAACTTGAATTTTTCGCCCAGTTTCCTGGTAGCTTGTGCAAACAAACCATATTCGGAAACATATATAGGATTCCCGGGAGAATCTGCAAATAAATTACCATCAGAATTTAATACATAGGTTTTAAACATCCCACCAACAATTACATCAGCAATTTTAGCAGTGTATTTACTTAAATTATAATTACCATCAACACTATATAATGACGAGTGATCAACCAATTTTGCACCACCCTGAGTCAATGTAAGTGATCGTATAGAATCAAATGCATGTTTGAAAGCAGCGCTATTATATTCTGGTCGCCTGTGAGTTGGATCTACATCACCATAATCAGCAACTTGTCTAGCAAGTGTATGAGCATCAGCATCACTTACACCATTCAGCTTTGAATTGATGTACGATTTAGTGTAATCTATATACCACCCTCCTATCACATTCCCATGTTCATCATATTTCACACTTGGTTGCCAGCTTTCATTCAATAATCTTGCAGCAACTGTAGTGTTGTAGGAATTACCTGAATTCTCTTGAGTAGTAAATGCTCTTAAGTTCCAATCTTTATTATTCAACTCGATTTTATATTGACCCATGGCAAATTTTTCCAATGAAAATCTTTCACTACCGGAATAAGTGGTATTTCCTGTACCCCAATAGCCTGCAATGATAGCCTCCGTTTTTGGAGTTATCTTGTAATGAAGGGAGCCACCCAATTTGAAATTAATGGTATTGGGATTTACAATTTGCTTTTCGGTATAACCCGTACGTGATACAAAAATTGGTGTTGCGGGAAGATTCGCTAACCAAGGAACCGATGATGTAATTTGTCTAATATCTGTTGTGGTTTCATCTCCATATACATTAACCCCGTCATAATTAGGATCAGACGCTCTTGTACCTGCTTTTGGATTACCTCCGGTAGCCAACCTAGCATAATCTCTATAATCAACTGCTAACCAATCCTTGGCTTGTAAAATTTCGGCATTAAATTTAAACGCAAACTTCTCTGAAATTTTCTTTGCATATCGAAAGATAAAATTATGAAATAATGAAGGGTCCTGGTTTTTTCCATCAACATTCATCATCCCTTCTTTTACAAGTACCGACAACCCCTGATATTTGAACGGATTTTTACTCGTCATTAATAAAGTTCCATTCATACCACCAGAACCATATAAAGCAGATGAAGCTCCTGAAAGCAATTCCAAATTATCAATATCCAATTCACTCAATCCTACTAATGATGCAACAGGAAAATTCAGACCCGGAGCCTGGTTATCCATTCCATCTACCAGCTGATTAAATCGGGTATTCCCACTTCCATTAAACCCACGAGTCGTTGGTGTTTTAAAAGTAAGAGAAGACGTAGTAATGTCTACCCCTTTCAAATTTGCAACGATATCGTAATAATTTGCAGACGCCGTATTTCTGATCGCAGCAGCATTTACACGCTCAATGGAAACAGGAGATTCTAGTATTTTTTCCGGAACACGAGAAGCAGAAATTACCACTTCTTGCCCAAGCTTAGTAGAAGGACTCAATGACACTTCCAGTTTAGTAGAGGAAGCCGTTACAGTCATTTCCATATCATCAAAACCAACAGAAGAGAATACAAGAGTTGCAGGAAAGGAGTTTACGTTGATGGAGAAATTTCCCTTTTCATTTGTAAAGGTACCGATACCCTCGCCTTTCACTGTTACCGATATTGCGGCAACATTTTCTTTTGATTGAGCATTTTTTACATTTCCTGAGAGCGCTTTATTTTGGGCATGTACGTTAATAAACAATAAATTTAAGCATACAAAAATGCCTAAAAGGCGAAGGGAATAATTCATTTTTTGAAATATTGGTTAAATACTATTTGACAATAGTAAGATTTGTATGACTATTACCGAAATAATATTTTCAACATTAAAAAGAACAAGACAATTAAGTATTCCAGCCTATACAAATCATTCCACGATTTCTCCATAATCAACAAACAATTCATCCCCTTCAAGAATATCACGAAGGGCCTCAAAATCCATACCCTCGTCAATAGACTTAATATTTGGAATGTCTGAGTGATTGATGAAAATCACAGGATCAATCATCTTGAAACCATATTCAGGAACGTAATAATGGTCATCATCATACAAACAATGATTCTCCACCAAAAAGCGACTATGTTCCGGTAAATTTTCTATCTCAGCTTTAGGGATTTTTATCCACTCTGAACTGTCTTGTGAGAAAAGACTACGCTGACCTTTATTGATATTTCTTATGGCAAAAACTCCAATACCCTGAACCGGAGATGGTTTGAGCATTACGAAGGTGTTGTTAGTTAACTCCTCAATGAGTTTTAGTTTTGCATTACCCATTTCCTATGTTGTCATCTTTTTGAATTACATAAACAACAGAACTGCATTTTCTTTTATTGAAAAAACAAATGACATTAGAAATGAAACCAATTATAAATGCACTAAATAAGCCGAATGTATTTTCTTTATATTTTTCACTCAACATGCTCACATAAAAACTGTCAAACCACATGGGCTTGATGGTTTTAATTTTCATTCCATATTGCCTCATTAATAACTCCATGCTTTTTGGAGAAAAATGATACAGGTGTCGTGGCACATCATAAGCAGCCCATTTCGCTTTATAATGACTGGCATCAAAACTGGTATAATTTGGAACTGCGATACACAAAACACCGTTTGCTTTTAATACTTTTTTTAATTGCGCAACATATTCATGCAATTGGTGCACATGTTCCATCACATGCCACATCGTAATCGCATCATAAGCATCCGATTGAAGTTGAAATAATTTATCTGGAGACTGAGGCTCTAGTTGATATAAAGTTTTGGCTTTATGAATTGCGGTTTCATCAGGTTCTAAACCAGTTACAGACCATCCTACATTTTTCATCGTATGCAAAAAAGCACCTGTACCACAGCCCACATCCAGCATGTTTCCTGTTTTCAATCCGGTTTGCTGCTGGATTAATTTTCTTTTGGTAGCCAATGTAAATTTTCTTATCCGGTGATAAATGCTGTTCACCAAACCTTGCTTTGTATCACTATGAGAAATGTATGCATCAGATTGATAGTATTTTCCAATTTGATCCTGCGTGGCAATATCCTGTGTAAATCTTAAGCTGCAATCTGCGCAATGCCATATCGAAAAAATTTCATTCGAAACGGTATAATCATTCGCCTCAAGTACTGGAATAATATGTTGACTTTTACAAGAAGGGCAAAAAGTATAATGAATCATAAATTAAAAGATAAATTTTAATAAACAGCATTAGCAGCGTGAGGAGGATGTTGATTTGATTCTTTACTATCGTTTGAAGTATTGGTATTATCAGTAACGTAGTGAACAATAACAGTAAGCAACAGCAACATGATGACTAAGAAAAACATCAACCATTGGTTTCCTTTTTTCACTTTAGCATCTTTGAGATATCCATGCATATACGCAGTAGTTTTTTCTTCATCACCCACTCTTACCTGATGAACAGCTTCTGGATGCACCACCCTGTTTAATGCTATTTTCGGTAAAAATTCCTGAGGCAAAGCTCTTTGCTTAAATTGCAATTCTCCTTTACTATTAACAGACATTGAACCAGCTTCAGCAATCGCCATTTCCTGGCCATTTTTGATATTCAAAATAGCTGTGCAATATTCCTGAAGCATACTGCCTGCCTGATGATTATCAATATTTTTTTGCTTAGCAATAAACGAGACAAAAGCTGCAGAATCCTTTTCAACGGAAGTCAATGCTATAAATGGAGCAGGCGCAGCAATCAATTGCTCTCCAACTGAAAAATCTGCATTGCGCTGCTTCAATTCAAGCGTGCCAATTTTGGGCAATGGACAATACTTATGCTGAATAAGAAACTGCTCAATTAAATGCTGCATAACGGTAAAATTTAAAATCTAATGATGACACCAGCTAGAACACAAATCCCATAAACAGGATAATTATGCCAGCGCTGGTATTTATCTCCAAAGATATTATTTAGATCCACAAAAGCATTTATTTTGTTAGTTATCTTATACTCACCACCCAGACTTAAATCTACCCCACCCTTTAAAGAACCAGACTTGTTATCCTTTTCAAGATAATGACCGCCGCCAAACATATAAAAATTTCCTTTCAATACTAATTTCTTAAACGCATTCCATTGTACTGCTGCAGTGCATTCCATCGGCAAAGTATGCCAGGCCTTTTCATTGGCTTTCATCCCTGCATAAGCATTTAGTGTAATGCCGCCTGTAGCATATAATTTACCCGGAATCGTATAACTTATATTGCCATGCAATTTAAAATTATTGACTTTATCTTCATTAGACAACACGAATGATTTTCCATCAGCGTTTGCTGCAGTATCATTAATGATAAATTGGTAATTATTGTATGACACCCAACCTACTTTTGCACTAGCTACGATTCGATTAGATAAATTAGTTTTTAATCCGCCGTAATATTCCGTTTCCAAGGTATTGGTTTGCGTTTTTAAGGAGGAAATATATGGATTGATATAACTCATATTACGATAGGTATTTTTATTGAGCTTCCCAATAAATCCACCTTGCAAAACAAAGGGGAAATTTTTAATCTTGAGCTCCCCAAAAATGTTGGGCAAAATAACAAGCTTACTATTATCCCAAATAGCATTCACTCCACCGTTTATTTTATACAAAGAAGTTTGATAAATTAATGACGGAGAAAATTGAGCCATGTTATTATGGTAACTATAATTAATAGCATTAATATTTTTTGTTGTGGAATTTGTCAAATCAAACATGGCATCAGCTTTCAAAGTAAAGAGTTCATTAATTTTCCTTTCAGCTGGAAGATCCATTCTAAGCGTAGTCTCGTTCATCGCATCTTTTCCAGTGAAATAATTGAATTGCATATTGGCATCATAATCAACTTTTAAGGCATTCTCTTTCGTATTTCTAAACCCTGCTTTAAAATCCATCTCTTGAAATTGCTGACTAATCTCATTCTTGTTGTATTTATATAAATCATGATTGTACCCATACAAATAAAACTGACGTTGCTTCATTTCAAGACTGGCGTATGCTTCTGTATTGGGGAAGAAATAACTTCCTGTTCCCTTCAAGGAAAACATGGAATAATTTTGATTTTCCATTTTCCCTTTTGATGAAATATAATCACCATAAATATTCACCAATAATTCTTTTTTGTTTCTGAAACAAGCACCCGCAGCTATTACAGGCGTCGCATAATTTCCGATTCCAGCTTTTACCCAAAAATGATTGCCCAAACTCATTGCTGTATCCGTATTGAAAGCCAGTGGCTTTAAGGTAATCGGCGCATACATATAGATAAGTGCCTGATCAGGAATATCATAATTCAGTTTTTCCTTTACAGCTTCTGTGGCTAAGTTAGTTGCAGAAAAATTAATTTTAGCAACATTCATCAATACTGGCTTGTACGCTGAAATTACGGTTACAGATTGCTTGATAGTTGTATCTTTTTGAGCAACTAATTCACTGCAAAATAATAGCGACAGCATCGTAAAAATTAGGGAGAGAAATCTCATACCCGACAGATTTTTATTTTTAATACTCACTTCGTAAAATTTAAATTCGTTTATAAATTGGGATAACCAGTAATTAGAAAAATGGCACCAATTATTTATTATTAATTTTAGAGGATTGCTGTTCTTTTATTTCAACCAGCACTAATTTTTCAGTTGCCTCATCTTTTAATTCCTTTACAGAAGCATTCTTCGCTACACTTTCGTAAGTTGCTTTTGCATTGAAATAATCTTTCTTTTTCAGAAAAATATCTCCGAGTAAAATATAGGACTTGGTAACCCAATAATCATAAGAACTTGTTTCTTTAATTACAGCCAACGCATACTTCTCTGCAAGTGTTAGATTATTCAAATAAAAATAACTGAAAGCCAATTCATATCTCGCTTGTGCGCCCCATGCGGATTTGTTTATTACCATTACTGCCTTGAAAGATTCAATAGCTGCAAGGGTATCTTTTGTTGATAATTGAGATTTACCTAAAACCAATGATGCGATAGCTTTATCATCTGTGCTGGTGCCTTTTTTCGTGAGCAAATCTTTCGCTGCGACATTAGCTTCATCGTAAGCCGTCAATTGAAAACAACTGCGAACCAAGCCTCTTAATGCTTCTAATTTATTTTCTTCATTGTTGCCATTAGCCAACAATAATTGAAAAGATTTCTTTGCATTACTATAATCATGAGATTCGAAATAATAAATTCTTGCCAGTTGCAGTGTAGCCAATTCAAAATATTCACTCACTCCTTGTGCGGAAACAAAACTATAAGATGTCAATGCCTTTTTGAAATCCTTTTCCTTCTCGTAACAAACGCCTAAGTAATAATTCGCCTCCACTACATATGATCCGTTCGGATATTTAGAAAGATAATTATTCAAACTATTTATTGCAATTTTAGCATCATTTTTTTCATACTTCCTATAAGCGGCCTGATACGCTAAGGAGTCAGCTTCGTTAATATTCACCGAAATTTTATTGGCTCTTAAAAGCGTAAAATAATCATCGGGAGATCCTTCTTCAACGTAGATATCTTTTACAATAGGCAATGCTTCTTCAGCTTCATTTGACTGCGGATAATTTTTTATCAAATCTTTGAAAGCATCGATAGCGTTGAGATTGTCGTTGTTATTATAATATGCTAAGCCCAGTTTTAAATACACTTTTGGCCGGATGCTAATGGCTTTATTAGAAGTGGTCAACCTTTTCAAATAAGGAATTGCTTTTGAGAAATTTTCGTCGGCGATATAAGTTAATGCCATTTCAAATTGTGCATCATCTAATAAATTGCTGTTAGGAAAAGAACTGCTTAATTGAGTTAATAAATTTATTTTTTCAGTACTGCTTTTTACGCCTGCAATCATAGCTTTTTGAAACAAGGCATAATCTGATGAAGGAAAATTGAAGGAGATTATTTTGTCGTACATCAGATTTGCATTTGCATAATCTTTCAGCATAAAATTACAATCGGCTATTCTTACAAAAACATCCTGTTCAAATGAAGTTGAATTAGATTGGGGCTCAAAGGAGATGGGCGTAAATTGGGTCAATGCCAGTTTGAATTGTTCTTTTTGAAAATAGCTGTAGCCCAAATTATATTTCGCATGCGAAAAATTCGCCTCTCCTTGCGCAGGAACTTTACTGTTCAGAAAAGGAGTTGTGAAGGAAATACAGTCATCATATTTTTGCTGACGATAGGCTATTTCCCCTTTCCAGAAAGAAGCGTAAGAAGTAGTGTTAGAAGCAGGTGTGTTTTTGATAATCTTATCCAGCAAAACATCTGCATCATTTATTTGTTGGTCATTAATTAATTGAATGGCTTTCCCATAAAGAAGTTTAGCATATACTTTTTGCTGGGCTAAATTTGGATTGCTTAATGTAGCATAAACAGCCAACCCTTCTGTAAAATCATTTGTATTAGCTAGGATATTTACCAGAATCAGCTTTGCCTCTTCATCATATTCTGAATTTGGATAAGCAGCTATGTACTGTTTGATTTCATTCAATGCTACATCCTGAAAACCCAATTCATAAGATAATTTGGCATAGTTAAAACAGGATATTTTTTGCTGAATTTTATTGGTACTGTTATATGCACTGTATTGGAAAGCACTTCTGGCATTGGGTTTATCATCTATATTCAAATACAAACTGCCCAGAAGATACATACTGTTTTGCCCCATAGAATCTCTCTCACTACTTAATTGCTTAAATCCCTCAATGGCTTTTGCTATGTTATTTGTTTTATAATAGCAAAAGCTCAAATCGTACATCACTTCTTTTGAAACCTTATCATTATCATTTACATGTTGTTCAAAAAAGGGAAGTGCTTTGGAAAAATTTTCTTTTTCGAAATAAAGCTGTGCAACCAATAATTGCAAATTGCTTTTATAATACAAATCTCCACCAGCAGACAAGACGATTTGTCCATAGTCCAATGACTCCTGTTTTTTATTTTGCAAATACAATATTTCAGCAACATAATAAGGAACAACCTGATTGTATTCCGGAACTTTTTCTACCAGTCTAAAAGATTGCAATGCTGCATCATAATCTTTGTCGGCATAAGCAATAAATCCATAATAATAATTGGCGGAGAAATAATACTTACTGGAAGACAATGGAATCAAGTCTGCAAAAAGAATCTTGGCTTCGCTGAATTTTTTAATATTAAAGAGTGCATACCCGTATTCAAATTTGGCATTGAACACCTCTTCTTTACTGAGATGTTCAAACTTTATGCGACTAAAAAAATCAGCCGCTTTTTCAAAATCTTTATTTATAAAATAATAATGCCCCAGATGAAAACAAAGTTCCTGTACACGGAATTTATTATTACTCTCACTGATATAATTATTGGCATCTTTTTCTGCAATAGAAAGCTGTAAATGTAATTCGCAAACGATATAAAAATAATCGACATCATCTTTGATATAAGAAAAATCGCTTTTCGAACAATCAGGATATTGATTCTTCAATTCTTTTAGCAGTGGATATGCCTGTTCAAAATCGTTCAGATTTACAAAAGACTTTGCCTCCTTATATTTTTTTTCTGCATCGAGAACAAGATGTGTGGGCTGGGCGAATGAGGAGAGAAAAGAGAAGATAATACTAAGTGAGATTACAGTTTTTTTTATAGCCATAATGGTGATTCTTTTCTAATTTGATTATTGGTAAAGCTACTTTACAAAATGCAAAGAAAAAGAAAAAAAAACAGCTTTCCCTTCAATGAAATGAATACTTAAAACAAAGCGGGCTGAGATTGTATCTTTCCGATAGAAAAAAAATACTTATTTTTAATGATAATAATTGATAAAATCGACTCCACAACTAAATAAAATAAAATGAGAAAACTAATTTCAACAAATTATTCAGCTGGTGCTTTTAATGCTGCTACACTCTTACTACGACTCGTTTTCGGCATTTTGATGATGAACCATGGCTATGACAAATTAGTTCATTTTGCGACATACCAATCGAAGTTTATGAGTTGGCTGGGATTGGGCAGTACAACATGTTTATTGTTGGTTATTTTTGCTGAGTTCTTTTGTGCTCTTTTTGTTCTATTGGGATTATTTACGAGACTTTCCACCATTCCTATAATTATTTGCATGGCTGTAGCGCTGGTAAAAGTTCATCACAATCATTTTTTTGGTGAAGGACAAATGGACTGTATCTATCTTACGGCATTCCTTGTTCTGCTGATTATTGGCCCAGGGAAAATCAGTGTTGATGGAGTTAGTGGGAAGTAGTGCCTTCGGGTGTTTAATAAGTTTAAGGTTTAAGTCGCTCCCTGGTTTAAAAGTTGAATAGTTTAAATTTGCTAGCTATTTTTCATTCAACCTTTCAACCTTTCAACCTTTCAACCAACTAAACTCTATAATAATCCCCTCTCCAATTTTTAATTTCTTCTTTGATTTGTTTATTAGATAATTTTTCGTCTGCTGCTTTTTTAGCCAAGGCAACAAATTCCTCATCCGATGCAAAACGCAATGCCACGATTTGAGAAATAGTTAACCGACTGTCTAATAATTTACTTGTTATTGAAAAATGACGAAGATTTTCTTCTGCACGGATGGCTCTGTCTTGTGCTTTCAATGCGAATGCTCGGGCAAAATAGCCAATGAAGATTAGTCCAATACAAACACTAATAAATAGAGCAGGAAGTAACATCTCATCCCATGACTGAGTAATATCCTTACAATAAATAAAAGAAAACACTAGTACTATTAACGCTAATAACAAACCAATATAATAAGCATTGGGAGCTTTGCGCATGTGGTTTTGGAAATTTTGTTGTTGCATGGTTTGATTTTTTATTGGTGAAATTACAACATTATGAGTTGTCTATTTCACAAACTAGCCCACCGTTTTAAATGCTGGGTTAGTTTATTCAATCTCTTTTTTTGTACAATAAAAAAGTTTACACAAACAAGTCTATTTTATTAAAACCAATTTGCCGGATTTTACAAGTTGAGTTCCTTGTTTTATGGAATAAATATATATGCCATTAGCCAATGGTGTACCTGTTTCAGCAGTTCCGTCCCAATAGACCACATACCTTCCTCTGTCAACATATTGTCCATTGAAGAATTTCCTAATCAATTGTCCTCTATCATTATAAATATAGATGTATAATTTGTCAGGATTTTCCTGAGTAAACTGTATTTGAACTGAATTTGAGAATGGATTAGGAAATACTAAATCGTTTACAGCTGATGTGTTGTATAAAATAGGAGAAACAACAGGAGTATAAGGATTTAAATTCACCAGCATCGGTGCGCTCTGACAATTATTATCTCTCACAATGACTTGATATACAGCAGCACTTAAACTGTCAAATGTATTACCAGACTGAAAGTGAATTCCATCTATACTATAACTTAATGATGAAGAAGATGGAGTAGCGTTTATTTTTATTGATCCATTATTTGCAGTAGGCGAAGTTGGATAATGATGC
>CALQJH020000003.1 GCA_943330835.2 Candidatus Kuenenia stuttgartensis | reverse complement strand
TGCGTACACAAAGCTCTAATACTTCTTGCTCCTTTTTCGAGCATCAACCCGGCACTTTTAGCTAATGTTCCACCAGTATCACAAATGTCATCAATGAGTATAATATCTCTGTCTTTTACATCTCCAATTACGACCATACTGGCAATTTCATTGGCTCTTTTTCTGTGCTTATCACAAATGACCATATCACATTCAAAGAATGAAGCGATTTCTCTGATTCTGTTTGCGGAACCGACATCTGGAGCAGCAAAAGTAAGATTCGCCAAATTCAGGCTTTCAATATAAGGAATGAAAATAGCCGAAGAATCCAGATGATCTACAGGAATATCAAAATAGCCTTGAATTTGAGGAGCGTGAAGATCCATTGTTACGACGCGATCTGCGCCAGCCGCTACAAGCATATTTGCAACCAGCTTTGACCCTATTGCTACTCTTGGTTTGTCTTTTCTGTCTTGTCGGGCATAACCATAATATGGAATTACAGCGATGACTTTGTAAGCAGAAGCTCTTTTTGCAGCATCAATCATAAGCAACAACTCCATCATGTTTTCTGTAGGAGCAAAAGTACTTTGAACCAGAAATACAAATCTTCCACGAATACTTTCTTCAAATTCAACACCAATTTCACCATCGCTGAACTGCTGCACCTTAACGGATCCTAGAGGTTCGCCGAATTTCTTGGCAATTTTTTCTGCTAAATACATTGAGCCTCTGCCTGAAAAAATTTTCGCGTTGGATTTCATATGTTAATATAGTTTTTAAAATTTGGGCACATGTTATAGCCTTTATTATGAATCTCGATTTGTATGAGCTGACTGCTATGGCTATTTCATATGTTAATATAGTTTTTAAAATTTGGTCGCCTATTATACCCTTTATTATTCATCCCGCTTGAGAATTGAATTCTCTTGTGGGCAGTTTATGAGGTATTTCTTTTGCCGTAAAATTAATTAAGCAAAAATACATTTAGTTTAGCTCAATTAATCTTTACCGATATGAAAAATTTTAACCCCCCATCAAAATCAATCAAAAATTGGGCTCCAGATGACCAACCCAGAGAAAAAATGCTTCATCAGGGCGCTGCAATTTTAAGTAACGCAGAACTTATTGCGATATTAATCAGAACAGGTAATAAAAGCCAGTCTGCATTAGATTTGGCTAAAGAAATCTTAAGCAATTGTCAAAACAATTTGAATGATTTAGGAAAATGCTCCTTCAAAGATTTTCAAAAAACCAAAGGCATTGGCATTACAAAATCAGTAACCATATCGGCTGCACTGGAGCTTGGGCGTAGAAGAACAAGTATGAGTTTACTTCACAAAATTTCAATAAAAAGCAGTGCGGAAGTAGCATCTTTTTTAAGCGAAAAAATAAGGGACCTCAGCTATGAAGTATTTGCCATATTATTATTAAATCGAGCAAATAAAATTATTCATTTTGAAATCGTGAGTCGTGGCGGCATAACAGGGACAGTCGCAGATCCAAGAGTTATTTTAAAATTAGCCTTAACTCATGGCGCTACAAGTATAATACTAAGTCATAATCATCCATCAGGCAATTTGCAACCCAGTAAAGCGGATGAAGACATTACTCAAAAAATAAACCAGGCTGCTTCACTAATAGACATAAAATTGCTTGATCACATCATAATCAGTGAAGAAGGGTATTATAGTTTTATGGATGAAGGGAAAATCTAATGCTAAAATCGGAAAACCAACAGGCCAGATTTGAATTATTCATTAAGCTTGTCCAACAGGTCCGCTGAAATTGAAAGGAATTTCTACAGATTCCATATCCTGAATGACGCCATTAGCCGTTTCGAATTTTTTCACATTTTCTATCATGGCTTTCATGAAACGTTTTGCGTGAAATGGTGTTAATACAATCCTGTTTTTTACTTTACTTTTTGGAGTGCCCGGCATTACATTCACAAAATCAATTACAAATTCCGCATGGCTATGGGTGATGATAGCAAGGTTAGCATAAGTGCCTTCTGCTACTTCTTCAGAAATTTCAATATTTATTTGATTGGGTACATTTGTTTGATCTGACATGATATAAAATTAAGCGTTGTATAATTATTTAACCAGGGCAAAATTAACAGAAAGCTCTCATATTGTAAAGGAAAGCAGCTTTTAAAATTTGTATTGCAATTGAAATTTTATCTCAGCCCTATGATTACTGGTTATTTCATCATTTCCACTACCCATTGATGCAATATCTGCATAAATCGAATTCGACCATTTAGCAAGAATCATCATTTTTTTACTGCATTTATATTTCAAATTAATAAAATATCGAACCCCGCTATTATTGAAATTTGACACCATGAAACTTTGAAGCAAATCGTTTTCATAAGCAAAAATTCTACTTTCATAACTACTGGTTTCAAAAAAAATAATTCTTCCACCGAAGTACATATTTTTCAAACCCGTTTTAAAATCCCAATTGGAATAAAACAAATATCCTTGTTCTGGCGAAGCGCCATCCTTTACCACACTAATTCCCTCTACTCTATTACTAATGGAAATGTTACTGTTGAGATTCATATCAAACTGAAACCTTAGATTGTATTTTTTTTGTTTTGTTAAAGAGGAGATTCCCTTTTCTAAAAGTTCAGCATTGCCTTCTTTAACAGATGTCTTCAAACAAATATTCATTGCGGTTTTTTTATTAATAACATGAGTGACTTTAATTAAATAATCACTCCCTGCACTCGGGGCATTAACTAAATATTTAACCCATGGAAAAACGAAAAAATCCGCATAAGCGTCCACTTGCCAACCTGCTGCTGGACGAATAGATACAGCTGTATATAATCCTCTTTCATTTATCGGCGTGGAACTTTCCATAAAAACATTTGAATAAAGTGTTGCATAATTTTTTGAAATGTTTCTGTATAACATAGAGACGTCGACGTTTTTAGAAATCGATGCCAATAAGCCATTCACAAGTGCAAGATGCTGGTTATTACTTACAGCCAATTCTCCAAAGAAGTGAATATTCTTAGTTGTGTATGCGTAATCAACACTATAATTAGTAAGTCTTGATCCATTAAAAGCAAATAAATTATACGGATAATTACTTTTTTGAAAAGAATATTTGAAATGATAATTAATAACATTAACTCCTACGGATAAACGATCCGATTTGAAATGAATGACCCCACCAAATGCATTTTGAAGTTGAATTTCTTTATCCTGAATCTCAGCAACAGTTCTGTGTAATCCTGTGTAACTAAATGAACTGACGAAATCAATATTAAGAGAAGATGAATCCATTATGCTATTAGCATCCTTCTTTAAATGAGAACCAAAAAAAGTAAGATCTATTTTTTTATACCCCAAGGTAAACCCTATACCTCTGTGAAAATTATATTCATTTGATGAGGAATAAGGCCTGAGCACTTCTCCCTGCCTTTTGATTTGCAAAACATCAGCACCTTTTTTAAAAGCGAAAGATTGCCATTGGATCAGGCCTTGCCCCATATTAATTGTATAGTCTCCAATTGCCAGAGATTTTAAAAACTTCAACTTTCTAATAAACAAATGGAAGGAGTAAAAATCAAACCCGCTCGATTGACTCTTACTGAATAACGATTCACCTGGATCTTTTTTCATCAGCAAACCGTACTGAAGCAAATTCTTGTAATTATACTTATATTTTAATAGCAACCCTTGAGCAGATCCTTCATACGGTTTTGCAATACTTGAAGTATTCGAATTATACCCTTTTGATAATTGTCCGGGTTGTATGACACTCATTAAAAGCTGATGTTCACCAGAAATAAACCTTTTTTTTACAGCATCAAATGAGGTACTATTTCCACTTACCATAACATAAGGCAGCATCTCTTTTATTTTTTCCATACTCATACCAGGAATCGCCTGTAGTTCGTAAATAGAGATAAAAGATCCGAGCAGATTTTTATAATCAACTATCGCTTTTATTAACAAGGGATTTAGCAATCCGATTTCTTGTAAATTAATATCGTTTTCATTATTTAAATTAGTGGGATGTTCCCGGAAATACGACAACCTTTCCAAGTACGCTGTCCCATCATTTAAATTATTTTCATCTGTCTCCAAATTATTTTCAACCGATTCATCCAATGATTTTTTTATAGGCAGATCAAGTTCCTGTGCAAACAAATACGATGTTACATTCATCATCATAAATAAAATGAATAGTTTGATGTTCATTTAGCAAAGTTTGAGGTAACAGACATCCCTGGAGTAATGCCTAATTGAGGATGAAAACTGCAGGAAATCTCAATACCCATATTCTTCCAGTCAAAGCCAAAGCCACCATACATCGTAGAAAAAGCAGCGATGAAACCATATTTGACAACTGCCTTTTTTTTGATTTGATATTGCATCCCACAAATGACAATTGGCGTTTCGTTTTTGACTTTATATAAGGTTGCACCTAAGTGAAATTCTTTGCTAACATCATACCCTATCCCAGCATTAATATGATATTGTTTTTTTTCATCCTTATTATTCGTACTAACCGAAACCGGTTTAGCAAATTGAAAATGTGTACTTACACGCTCAGAAAGATGAATGACAAAACCAAGCCCTGATGTCAATGTGTAGTATTTTTCAGTAGCACTACATTTCACCAATTGCCCATTAAACAAGATACCGAGATTGATTTTTTCATTTATTTTTTTAGCATATCCAAAAGCCAATGAGCAATCATTATAATCACTGAAGCCAAACTTATTTATATCAAATCCGAAATTCCCCAATTTGGTTGGGAAGACAACTGCCAGGGAATAATTACTGAGCTCATTAAGCATATACCTTCTTTCGCCATAAAAACCGATTACAGTTTCTTGCACTTGTTGAAGTGAAGCAGTATTTGCAGGAAATGAAAATGGATTAGACTGGGATTGGCTATTAGCACTTAAATTCTGAATTGTACTACTTACTGGCACATGCAAAGACTGAGAAATTGAGTGCTTGTGAAAAAAGCAACATGTCAACATCATTTGGAAGATAAAAATTTTCAAGGGGTACGTTTTAGGCATGCAAATTAAAACGCATAAACTTTCTATCAATAGTTAAAACACCGTAAATGGATTGTTTTTTACTGCTCAGATTAATGTTTTAAAACAATCATTAAAAAGTAAAATCATAAACTATTGTTGATTAATTTTGCGACATGCAAATACTTGACGGTAAAATAGTTTCGAGGGCAGTGATGGATCAACTTAAAGCTAAAGTAGAAGAACTTATAGCAGCAAAAAAAAGAGCGCCGCATTTATGTGCTATAATTATTGGCAGTAATGGCGCCAGTGAAACATATGTTGCCAGCAAAATTAAAAACTGTGAAGAAATTGGATTTAAAAGCTCTTTAGTTCGATTGGAAGAAACAGTTGATGAATCAGCGTTAATCGAAACCGTAACTAAATTAAATGAAGACGACGCTATTGATGGCATTCTGCTTCAACTTCCTTTACCGAAACATATTGATGAACAAAAAATTACAAGTCTGATTCACCCTTCTAAAGATGTAGATGGATTCAATCCCATAAGCATGGGAAAATTAGCTTTGGGCTTACCTTCTTTTATTCCTGCCACGCCATTAGGAATCATGCTGATGCTGGAACATTATAATATTGAAACCTCTGGCAAACATGCTGTTGTTATTGGAAGGAGCAATATTGTTGGAAGACCAATTAGTATGCTACTTAGTCAAAATAATACCTACGGCAATTGTACAGTAACGGTTTGTCATAGTCGAACTACAAATATAAAAGAACATTGTTTGCATGCAGATATTATTGTTGCGGCTTTGGGCATTCCGGATTTCTTAAAAGCAGATATGGTAAAAGAAAACGTGGTTGTTATCGATGTAGGCATTTCCAGAATTAAAGATGCTTCCAAAAAATCAGGCTACAGCATCAAAGGAGATGTAGACTTTGAAAATGTGGCGCCAAAATGCAGTTTCATCACACCAGTTCCGGGTGGAGTTGGCTTGATGACTATCGCTGCCGTTTTACAAAATACCTATAACGCTTATATTCAAAGAAATTCATCATGTCAATAGTTTCCTCTATAAATAAAGAAGCGCTTCCGGTTATGGAACATTTTTTCACCATTCAGGGGGAAGGTTTTCATCAAGGGAGAGCGGCCTATTTTGTAAGGCTCGGAGGATGCGATGTGGGCTGTGTATGGTGTGATGTAAAAGAAAGCTGGGATGCGAGCAAACATCCTAAAATGAATATCGATGACATTGCCGCAGCCATAAAAAATAACCCCAAAGGATTAGTAGTCATTACCGGAGGAGAACCCTTAATGCATGATTTGACTGCGCTTACACAAGCCATCCAAACGGCGGGATACGAAACCAATATAGAAACCTCGGGCACACACCCACTTTCAGGAGAATGGGATTGGATTTGTTTGTCTCCAAAAAAATTCAAAGAACCCTTACCGGAAATATTACCTCAGGCAAACGAATTGAAAGTTATCGTTTATAACAAATCTGATTTTGATTGGGGCGAAAAGTATGCTGGTTTGGTTAGTTCACATTGCAAGCTTTATCTTCAACCCGAGTGGAGTAAATCAAGTGAAATTACCCCTGAAATTGTAGCGTATATTAAGAAAAACCCAAAATGGGAATTGTCGCTTCAGATTCATAAATACATCAATGTTCCTTAAACCCGGATTTTGCAGTTGAAATGAATATTAGCTGCGATTTTGACTTCTACGCTATTCTGGCAAATAAATAAATTGTACATTAGATTTTTAAAAATCAACATGCCAGAAAAAAACAATCCTCTGCTAAAAGTCATCTTCCTCATTGCAATACTGTTTATTAATATTTCTTTTTCTAAAGCACAATGGTACGATCCTGAAAAAGTAAATAAAAAAGCGACAATTATTTATGAAGCTGCTTACGAATTTGCCACCCAAGGTGATTATGCGCAATCCATCAAGAAATTAGAAGAGGCACTGAAATTAGAACCGAAGTATGTTGAAGTGTATCTTTCCCGTGCTGGCATTTATGCAGACATGAAAAATTATCAGGGATCTGTAGCTGACTTCAAGAAAGCTTTTTCATTGGATAGTATTTTCTCAAGCACTTATTTATTACCCTTTTCCATATCACTTGCAGGCATAGGTGAATTCGAAGGAGCTCTCGAAAAAGTAAACGCTTTTCTTGCCAACGAAACGCTGAATCAACAGAGTAAAAAAGCTGGTCATTACAGAAAAAGTACTTACGAATTTGCTGTTGATTATAAAGCCAAACATCCATTGGGACATTACACTTTTCATCCTGAAAATGTTGGCAAAGGCATCAATACAACCGCATTAGAATACTTTCCTTCTTTAACTATTGATGGAAAGAAAATGATTTTCAACAGAAGAATCAACGATGACGAAGATTTCTATGAAAGTGATTTTGAAAATGGAATATGGAAAGAAGCCACTCCAGTAACAGGAAAAATAAATACCAATCTTAATGAAGGTGCGGAAACCATCTCACAAGATGGCAATTGGCTGATTTTTACAGGCTGTAATTACCCTGAAGGAATGGGCAGTTGTGACTTGTATATTTCTTACAAAACAAAATCTGGGAGTTGGACCGAGGCAGAAAATATGGGCGATGTTATTAATACAGAATCCTGGGAATCAACTCCATCGGTTTCTCCCGAAAAAAAAGATTTATACTTCTCCAGTAATCGCATAGGAGGTTATGGCGGAAAAGATATTTGGGTTTGCCATCGAAACATCAGTGGCAAATGGGGAAAGCCGGAAAACCTTGGCCCCATAATCAACACATCCGCGGATGAAACTTGTCCATTCATTCATGCAGACAACCAAACCCTTTATTTCAATAGCAACGGGCACACGGGATATGGCATGTCGGATTTGTTCTTTACAAAGAAAACGATTGAAAACAAATGGGGTGAACCGGAAAACCTTGGGTATCCTATCAATACAATTGACGACGAAGGCTCTCTTGTAGTATCTGCAGATGGAAAAACTTCCTATTATGCGAGCGACAGAGGTGATGTTAAAAATAAACTTGACATCTATACCTTTCAATTGAGAGATGATATTTCAGCTTCAAAGACACTTTGGCTAAAAGGCAAAGTATTTGACAAGAAAACAAAATCCGGACTTCCTTGTACAGTAGAACTAACGGAAATAGACAAACGAACAACATCAACCAGCATTCAAACTGACGAAGATGGCTATTTTTTAATCACACTTCCGGTTGGAAAAGATTACACCCTGAACATCAATCGTAAAGGATACCTGTTCTACTCCGATCATTTTTTATTAAAAAACAACAACCCAGATAGTTCCTATTCATTGGATCTTCCGCTACAGCCAATTGAAGCCGGAGCCGCTGTAGTATTGAAAAATATTTTCTTTGAAAACAATCAATTCCAATTGAAACCCGGTTCCGATATCGAACTCCTGCAACTCATACAATTACTTAATGAAAACAACAACCTTAAAGTTGAAATAAGCGGCCACACCGATAACATTGGAAAAAAAGAAGACAACCTCAGTTTGAGTTTAAACAGAGCAAAATCGGTTGTTGCATTTCTTGTATCAAAAGGAATACATGAAAACAGATTAAGTGCTAAAGGATATGGCGATACAAAACCAATAGCCACAAATGATACGGAAGAGGGGAAAAGCCTCAACAGAAGAACAGAAATTAACGTGTTGTCTAATTAAATAAATTTCTATCATTGTTCCTTCAAATGAATAATGATTTACTCTACCAGATTGCATTAACAAAGGTTGCCCATATCGGCGATGTACATGCCAGAACATTGATCAACCATTTTAAAGAAGCTCCTTCCATTTTCAATGCTTCGAGAAAAGAGCTCGAAAGAATAGACGGAATTGGCACCATAAGAGCGAACGCCATTAAATCTTTTAGAGACTTCGAATCCTGCGAAAAAGAAATACACTTCATTGAAAAAAATAAGATTGTCCCTTTGTGTATCAATGATCCAAATTATCCACAAAGATTACTTCGTTCGATGGATTGCCCGTCCTTGCTATATTACAAAGGAAATACAACCCTCAATGAAAGTAAAATCATCTCTATTGTAGGCACACGCAATAATAGCGAATACGGCAAAAGTATTTGTGAGAAATTAATTGAAGACCTCAGTAAAGAAAACATCATCATCGTAAGCGGACTCGCTTATGGCATAGATACGATTTCACATCAAGCGGCTTTAAAAAATGGATTACCTACCATTGGAATTCTTGCTCATGGACTGGACAGGATATATCCGCCACAAAATAAAAATTTAGCCATTCAGATGATACAACATGGAGGATTATTGACCGACTTTACCAGCGGCGAAGCTCCGAACAAACAAAACTTTCCAAGAAGAAACAGAATAACGGCGGGGATCTGCGATGCGTTGATTGTTGTAGAAACCGGTGAAACAGGTGGCTCTTTGATAACCGCAGAAATTGCCAATAGTTATAATAAAGATGTATTTGCGATGCCTGGAAGAATAAATGATGCCAAAAGTATTGGATGCAACCATTTAATAAAAACAAATAAAGCCTGTTTGATTACAGATGCAAATGATATTCTAGAGATGATGAAATGGAATACCACATCAGCTAAAATTTTCAAAAAACAAACAAGTTTATTTCACTCCTTTACTGAAAATGAAGAGAAAATATTCAACGTATTAAAAACTGAACCTGCAATAAATTACGATGCACTTTATAGCAAAACTTTACTGAGTAATAGCGATATTGCCAATGCACTCCTAACGCTTGAAATGAATGGCATCATAACAGCATTGCCAGGAAAAAGATACCGATTGAGTAATTAAAATATCTTCTATAAAATTTTGTGCGCTCCCCTCTGCCTTCAGGTCTAGGGTGAGGTTTTCAAAAATCAACTCGCTTCGTAATTGGTACGTCCTGCTAATCCCTCAGACAACGAACAGAGAACCCTAATTTTGAGCATTACTATTTAAAAAAGTAAAAAGAGAAAAAATAAGGAATAGCATTTGCATGAAAAAAATCATGCAAATGTAAGTAACTAATATAAATTGTAGTTTGTATGTGGTTCGTACCATGGCATATATCACTACCCTCTGCAATTAGAAAAAATGTGTTGGTGAGGTTCTCTCGCTTAACTTGGTTCGTACCTGGTTCGTACCATGGCACCTATGACTACCCTCTGCAATCATGAAATGGTCTGGGATTAAGGATTTCTGGCTTGCATTGGTTCGTACCTGGTTCGTACCATGGCAAATTGGCAAATACACAAACCCCAACACATGAATAAACATAACCCCAAAATCAACAATTCGTTGTAATTTAGCCACCTAATAGATTATTCCATACACATGAAGAAAACAGTTAGGATAATTATCATTTTTGCTATACTTCTCTTTTCTCATTGTCAAGCAACATTTTCTCAAGACACCTCCCGCATAAGAATATCCCTACTCACATGTACTCCAGGAGAAGAGCTCTATTCCATATTCGGACATAGTGCAATAAGAATAATAGACAGCAATAACGTTACCGATTATATCTATAATTATGGGACTTTCGATTTTGATGATAACGGGTTCTATTTGAAATTTATCAGAGGCAAACTTCTTTATTTTGTTAGTATTGAAAGAACGGATGACTTCTTGGCATTTTACACATCAGAAAATAGAGGTATTACAGAACAAATACTTCAGTTAAGTGGAGATGAAAAAATAGCTATTCAAAAAGCGTTGAAGGAGAACTTGAAAGAAGAAAACAAATACTACAAGTACGATTTCTTTTTAGACAATTGCACCACCAGACTTCGTGATGTAATTTCAAATAACAAATACCCAAAGCCCCTACTGCCAGTGGTAATGCCGGCAAACACCACTTACCGAAAAGCAATCCATCAATATCTGGATAAAGGCGGCCAAAAATGGAGTGAACTAGGGATAGATATTTTACTGGGAATGCCCACCGATAAAATCATGACCGCAAGCGAACAACAGTTTCTTCCCGACAACTTAATGACTACTATCGACAGCTGCAAAAACATTTCATTGGTAAAAGAAAAAGTAACACTTTACTCGCCGATAAAAAATGAAGAGAAAAAAGACTGGACCACTCCGATGAATTGCTTTAGTTTACTATTACTCATCATTGTTCTATTAAGCCTTTCTAAAAATATTACTATTCAAAAGCTACTGCCCTATTTTGATTTTATGCTATTTTTCTGCGTCGGAATTCTTGGCCTTGTATTGATACTAATGTGGTGCGCAACAGACCACAGCATGACTAAAAATAATTTCAATTTGTGCTGGGCATTACCAACACATGTGTATGCTTCTTTTTTAATTTTCAGTAAAAAAAGGTTTGCGAAAAAATACTTTTTATTTACAAGTATACTTATGGCGGCCTTGTTGCTACTTTGGTTTGTACTTCCTCAGGAATTAAACATGGCACTTATACCGATTGTTTTATTGATTGGTTTAAGGTCTTATCAAAGAAGCAAATCCTAACACCCATTGAAAGTGATGTAATGACTCATAAAGAAATCACCTACTTAAATAAAAAAATACATTACAGGATTTGTGGAAGCGGTTCAGCAGTAATGCTTTTGCATGGCTTTGCTGAAGACTATCAAATATGGCTCAACCAAATAGATGCGTTAAGCAAAAACTACAGCATTATTGCGCCAGATTTGCCAGGGTCGGGATTGTCGGAACAATGGGATAATGTGGATGTTTCAATGGAAGATTTTGCGAAAGTTATTCATGCTATTATTTTGGCTGAAAAAATCGAAAAATTTATTTTGATAGGACATAGCATGGGCGGCTATATCGCATTGGCCTATGAAGAATTATTTTCCACCTACTTGATAGCGTTAGGACTTTTCCATTCTACTGCCTTTGCTGATGATACATTGAAAATAGCCAGCCGAAGAAAAGCTATTTCTTTTATTCAAGATTATGGAGCCAAAGCTTTCTTGAAAACAATCATACCCGACTTGTATGCAGACCAAGAAAAATCAACAATTGAAATAGAACAACAGTTGTTAAATGGAGGCTGCATTTCAGCAGCAACACTTGTGCAATATTATCAAGCTATGATTCATCGAACAGACAAAAGTTCCTTATTAAACAATCTTCAAAAACCGATGTTATTTGTTGCAGGATGCTATGATAAATTAATTCCAATACAACATAGCATTCAGCAAAGCAGAATGCCCGATTGCTCCTTTATCAAAATATTAAAAAATAGTGCGCATATGGGCATGTTAGAAGAGGCAAAGGAAACGGGAATCCTATTGTCAAATTTCATTGAATATTCATGCAAGAAATCATGATAGCACTCCCGCATTTTAATTAAATTGTGAACTTTACATAACCTCTTATATACACACCAACTATGAATAAAATTGTATTTATCACCGGGGCAACATCTGGAATTGGAAATGCTTGTGCAGCCGTTTTCGCAGCAGCTGGCTACAATATCGTTATTACTGGAAGAAGAAAAGAAAGATTGGAGAAAATAAAAACAACTCTCGAGCATGAATATAACATTAAGGTGTATACGCTTTGCTTTGATATTCAACATAAAAAAGAGGTTTTTGATGCGGTTGAAACCATGCCAGCTGAATGGAAAGCTATTGATATACTGATTAATAATGCCGGATTAAGTTTAGGGCGCGATAGTTTTGACACTTCTGATATTAATGACTGGGAGATTATGATGAATACCAATGTAAACGGTTTGCTTTATATCACCAAAGCGCTTCTGCCACATTTTATAAAAGAGAAAAAGGGGCATGTAATTAATATCGGATCTATTGCAGGAAAAGAAATTTATGAAAATGGAAATATTTATTGCGCCAGCAAATTTGCAGTTGATGCCATTAGTAAATCCATGCGCATTGACTTATTGAAATATGGTATAAAAGTTACCGCGATACATCCTGGTGCTGTAGAAACAGAATTTTCATTGGTGAGATTTAAAGGTGATGCATGCAAGGCTGATGCTATTTACAATGGATTCAAACCTTTAACAGCAGAAGATATCGCAGATACTATTTTTTACACCGCTTCCCTCCCCGACCATGTTTGTATCAATGAACTTATCATTACCTGTACACAGCAAGCCGGAACTTACTATTACCATAAAAATATTTAAACTGTTGAAAACAAAAAGCACCCTACTACTGCTGTTATTTCTAATTGCTTTTACCTACAAAAGTTTGTGCCAGGATATTATTGCACAAAAACCTTGTGAAAATGAATTCATTTCTCATCAGGCGGATAGTATTAAAATATTTTTTTCAAAAAACGGATATGACGTAGCGAAAGAAACAAGTATAACAATGGAGAGTAGCTACGAAATGCCTATCATTGTTTCATTAAGAAAAAATACAGCTTACCAATTTGTATTCATTGGTGATGTAAGTTCAACTCTTTACGAAGTAACCGTTTATGATTGGGAAGAAGATCAAATTTTCCATGAGAAAAAATTAGCAAAAGATGCTGAAGGAAATATAACCAACGCCAGAATAATTCCGTCAAAATCTGAATTCCATATGATTAAAGCGCTTCAGGTTAATAAGAAAAGAAAAAAAGATCTTTGTGGTTATGTCGCCATTTTCTCGCCCAAAAAAGTTTCCGAATAAAACAATCGCCATACAAAATAATTATTGTGTCAACGAGATTCTAATTTGAATACCTGCGCGAATATTAGTTGTAGGAGCACTTGACGAAATATACGGCTTCACTTTTCTGCGATCGTAAAACAATTTAATATTGACACGATTGCTTAAAAAATAATCTATCGTTGGACTGATCGTAACCTCTTTACTTCCTCCTGTCGCAAAATTACTTTCCTGATCCAATCTGCTATTAGAAGTTACATTATCTCTAATTCTAAAATCAATTCTGAAGTTGATTTCATTATCCAATTTGCCTGATTTATTCTTGCTTAAAAAAGCAGGTAATTTTAATCCGCCAAATAATTTCAATCCCTTTTTACGATATCCCGCTCCAAATACAAGCTCTGTGGTACGCACTTCACTTAACTGGTAATCATTCAAACTCAAACTCAATTGCCTGGTTTTTGTATACTCAAACTTCGCTTGAACTTGATTTACAAACATCATGTCCACTCCTATTAATGGCGAGAATTGTTCCTGAATACTAATGTTAGGAATTAAGAAAAAAGGGATAAAATTCTTTGATGTGGTATCAAAGAATGAAGGATAACCATAGCTGGAAACATCCTGATAAAGTAACGCTGATGTAAATCCATTCATACTTAGATTTCCAGTGTAACCATGACTTATGGTAAATGAAGTAAAAATCTTATCCAGTGGTTTTATTTTGCTCAATCCATTGTAATCTAATTTCCAGTTTGGCTTTGGCAAAATGGCTTTAAATGGATTTGCTTTAAGATTAGGATTTGATTGTTTTAATAGTCCCACTTTATTTGGATCTTGTCCTGTATAGGCTGCGATGAATGAAGGAATCAATACATCTACCGCATATTTTCCATACCCATAATAAAATCCATCACTTCCTACAGGACGACTTGCACTATATGGATTTTCTTTACCTAAACGCTGTGATAATATTGCTCTGTTATTCTGAAAAGTCAGGAAAGTTTCAGATATTCTGTTTGGATCAAACTTGGCAAACAATGTTTTAAAAGCAACATAAGACACATCAAAACCTCCACCAGCAAGTGGATTAAGATGTTTGAAATCTGGATTTTGTCCATTTAATGAAGTATCAATAAAACGGAAGGTCTCACTGTAATTTTTGCTGAAACTTTTACTAAAATTGATAGTTACATTAAAATCACGGAACGGCTCAAATTGGGCTGTTAATGTTAGCTTTTGATCTATGTTTTGCTGTATTAAAGCATTGAAAGAACTATCTCTTGTGAACACGCCTGCTGCGGCTTTTCTGTTGAGCCAATTGGTATCAGGTTGCCTGCCTAAAATGAAATCAAAGCCAGGTTCCGAGCTTCTGAAATTCTGTCCAAAAAATTGACTGCTGTCTGTATAACCAGGAAGTCTGGTACTGGCATTTTCTGAAGCAGAAAAATTCACCGATTTTAAACTTGTCAACAACTTCCCAAATATTTTCATGCCGCCATTAAGATAAGGCACTGCAGATTTATCGAGGATTCTTCTTGTTTTCAATACTTTTTTTCCAGATTTGGTTAAGACGGAATCCTTGATTTTAGTAATCCGATGTTTCCATTTTTCTTTATCTTCTATATTGGAAGGCTGGTCTAATTGACGCAACCATTTAGATTTCTGATACAATTTATTAAAATCAAATTGTACAGTAGCTTCTTTCTGTTGACCATTTTCAATAAAGTTTCCGAGATTCACTGCTAAGCGAGATGCGCCAATCCACTTATATACGGCTTGGTATCTGATATTCATTGTGGTGTAATCCAATAGTGGAATCTTAGCCGTTGGCACCGTGTAAGAGAAATTTGCTGTTTGGCTGTATGTTGTACTTCTTCCGCCTTTTAGGAAATTATTCCAAATGGTATCCTTCTTAGCTTTATTATCGATTCTGCCTGATGGCTCATCTACTCTGGAATTATTGGTGGCTGTAAAATCGAAATTTATGGAGCGGGTAAAATTCCAACGCATCACATAGTCACGCTGCATGGTGAAATACTTGTCATAAGTTTCAGGTATAGCATATTTTGATTCGCCAACACTTCTTGGACGTATTGCGCCAAACTGCCTGCTCATATCCACCCTGAAACTCAATTGCGAAGGCATGTAGCCAAGATTAAACTCTTTAACTAACGTCGCCCATTTGTTTTTAGATTTTTTAAATATATTTTTGAAGGGCTCAAAGTATTTGGGCTGTGGTGAGAAATTATATCCAAGTGCGGCACGGTGTCGGGTAACTTCATTGTTTTCAATAAGCGGGTTGTGACTTTTTGTTTTAATGTAAGAATAACTAACGTCTACATTTTCTATGTCATAAATTTTGGGAGACTTTCCATTGGTTTTATTTTTCTTGACATTGGTAAAGTTGATTGTTTTTACAGAAGTAAAATCAATAGCATTATTACGTATAGAATCACGTTGATATTTTGGAGAGGTATTTAGTTTTTCCTTAAACTTAATATCTAAATCATAAGGATCATATTCTGGTGTACTCACTGATTGTGTATAACTGGCATAAAAAGGAACAGACAATCCAATATTTTTAGGCAGTAATTTCCCCAGCTCCAGATTAGTGGCAATGTCGTACTGTATAAAATCATCGAGGTATCTTTCAGTGGCTCGTTGTTCCAAAGTGCCGTATCCTTTTGTGTGCATATTCGCAGAAAGAGATACTGTTCCTAAATCAGCTAAATTGATATCTACCCTTCCCAAAGCTGCAAACCCTCCTCTTTCATCAAGAGAAGAAAGTCTTAATTCATTAAGCCAAACCTGTCCGCAAGAACCTGTAGGTGCTGTTGAACTTGTGTTTTCTACGCCTAATAAAACGCCTCTGATTTCACCCAAATTTGGATTACCAATCACCGAATAGGTGTGACCGTTAGCTTGAAGCTGTTTGAACAGTTGACCAAGAGGAGTACTTGATAAATTTCTGGCTTGTTTTATTTTGGTCAATTGTTCCAAATCAACGTCCAACGAATTGCCAGGGTTCCATAAAGAATCATTGTACTCATCAGAATCGGGATTCAACCCTGAATTTAATGGAGTTAAATTAAGCGGAATTCTTACTTCATAATAATTACCGACAAAATCTGTACCTATTCTTATTACTGCTGTTAAATCTTTATTTGAAATAGTATTCGCAGGATTTTGAGATTGTTCCGCATGGATGTACATAGACAACTTCCCGAATTTCCTCAAATCTCTATTTGCAAAAGTCTGGAAAACACCCTTTGCATCTCCTTTTCTCAAATTACAAAAACTCAAACTCAAGGATTGTTCGTTCTGAAGTAAATTAACTCCATTATTACTTAGGGTTTGTGCGCGCTCAATATCTTTTGGAGTTCTGTAAGGCAATGGTAAACGGCTATCATTCTCTTCTATATTAACAGCTTCCACATTAAATGATGTTGAAGATGTAGGTGAATAAATTCCTGTCGAATCGATTTTGTATTGAAATTTACGCCAGGTATTTCTTGTCAACTGCAAGGAGCCGAATCTGAGTACAACCACATCATCTTCAAATCCAGTCATAAACATTCTGATAAATCTGATTGATTTAAAATCAGGAATATTCCCAATTTTCTTATCATAGCTTCCTATTGGAATTCTAAACTGGTACCAAGTTTCATTTCTTGTAGTACCATTAACCAGCCCTACTGCAACTTCTTTTTTATCAACAATAAAGTTGTTGCCGATAAGCATTTCTGTTGCACTTTTCGGTTTGATATCTACTACATATTGAAAGTACTCTTCGGTTTCATTTAAAGTATTGTCTTTATTTAAATCTTCTGCATCAGGATAAAGTGTTGCAGCTGAAGAGAATTGCCCCCCGTTAGAAATGGGCGAATTTCCATCAGGGCTATTGAAGTTTTTATACCGTGCCAAAATGCCATCGCTTCCGGAGAACCCTGCATCTCTGTAGTTCTTGTAATCATCACTTGAAGGATCTTTTAAGGCATTTTTATACGCTACTGAAGTAGTACCGAAATCAGTTGCTAATTGATTCAAATACACAGCACGTGCAGTATCTTCATCACCATCACTGAAGCCGTCTAAGCCCACATCCTGATAAGATCTGTCATCTGGATTATTACTAAACGCATTTGTTACCTGTATAGGATTTCTCGGCACCCTGCCCCAAACTGAATTGTCTACTGATGCTGGAATATTTGGAGTAGGCAACCCATTTTCATAAAATCTTTTTCCATCCTTTAAAATATCTTCAGAAATATTCCCCAAATTGAAATATAATTTCCCCCCAGTTGAGGCATTATATTGAGGTAAAATGTATGGATCCTGCATCCAGAATTCTATAAACTCAATATTACTCGTTTCAAAATCCGGCTGGTCAATGCTCCTCATGATTCCTCCAAAATTGGGAGCTCCAGAAAGATATTTCCCATCTGAAGTCAGCTTTGGTTTGTAATTATCATAATTATATGGACCCTTTTCATGAGGGTAATAGGCCAAGTCAAAAGTTGTCAATTGACTTTCGCCAAATCCTGTAGTTTTTTGAGGGAAGATTTCTTTTTGATAAACTCCTCTTACCCGTGGATCACTTAATTCATTTCGATCAGAGATAGGATTATTTGGCGCATCTATTTGTTGAAGGGTTTGTTCTATTTGATACCAGGCCAATTTCGCTCTGCTCTTCCCATAATCCAAATTATTGTTCAATATCGCTTCCGGAAATAATTCATTGCTGGTGCCTCTTGCTGTGGCATGAGCTGGAGTTGAAGCTAAGGCCCAGCTGATAGCGGGAAATCTTAAATCTATTCCAGATTTGCTGCCTTCGAAATCATCAATATAAACCACCCCATTGCTGCCTCTTCCAATTTGTGGAGCATGGCCAGGCTTTAAATAAGCCCCTTCAAAATAGGTATTGATACTGGAAGATGCAGTGGTACTGTAGAAGGGAAGTTTGTCTAAAATTTTCGTCAGTCTTGGCGTTTCTTTCCGATAGTTCACATCAAGTCCGTACATGGTATTTCTTATGGGCTCTTCGTTATAATTGACTTTTGTGAAGAATGGTCTTTCTCCTAATCTTACGATAGTTCCACCAATAGTTAATTGTTCTTTTGCTGTATTCTTAGCTAAATAATCAAGTCGCAATGCCATGAAATTCTTTTGTTGCATTCCAAAATTTGCATTGTTTTCAAAATTCACTTGTACAGGCAACCCTGCATTCAAGATCGCCTGATTAATCATTTTGATTGTTCCTAAATCGTAATTGATGTCATAATCAATTCCTTCTTGCAAGTTTCTGCCTCCAGCCGTTACCGTTACTGATCCCTTTGGAATATTATACCCAATACTAATTTCAGAAGTTCCAGAAGTTTTTGCCGTTCCCTTCAATACAAACCGATTCAAATTCGGATATTGCTGGGCAGTGGATTTAATGGAATCATACAATGCATAAAACAAGGTGTCCTTTGCCGTTAGTGGCACTGAGGTATAAATCTGGCTCGCTAAATCTTTACCAAACGGTTCTAGTACCGGAAAAACAACCCGGCTATATTGTGAAACAACGGTGAAGTTTTCAACAAAATCAAATACCCCATCTGGCTGTGGATCAGACTGGCTATTTAATCTATCAAGGTTTATTAAAGATATTATTGGAGAACCGAGATTTTTGTCTCCGAATGGAACATACCTTTTAGACCCCAAGCCTGGCTCCTGGTATAAAACATCCAGTTTGAAATCGGCTGGGGAAAGTGTACCATACCCTATTGTATAAACATTCTTCATCATCAAGCCCCATATGGGCAATGAAGGACGTTGAGAAGTGGCTTTTAGTAATTTTAAAAATAAAACTTTTTGTGATGACGATGAACTATCTGGTGGAACATCCTGAGAAAACTCGCCCACTTGATAGATCCTGCCTCTGTAAGAATATTGATAGGCAACACCTAAAACTTCATCTGTTTGCAAGGGCTGGCTTAAGGACAGCATGCCTATTTGCCTGTTAAAACTATATTGGGTGGAATCTAATTTTTTCCCAAAAGTTTTTTCGAAATCCTGTACAGGACTCAATGATAAATTCAGTAGGTTATTATAAATCAAGGCTGAATTCCTTGAATTAGGTTGCCCTAAAATATTAGTCAATAAATCATTCGTTGTATTGCTGGGAATATCTAATCCGGTGAGAACGGAAACATTCGGCGAATTTGGCGTAAACTCTCCAAGATCTGCTAGCCCAACCACGTCTCGTGTTTCTATAGTAGTACCATTTTTATTGGTAACCCAAACTTCCATTCGCAGAATTTGAATCGGCGAAATCACTGCAGGAAGATTTGACATCAACTTATTGTAATTTTTTCTGAAATATTGCCCAACAAGGAAATGCCTGTTTTCTTCATAATCATCAGCTTTTATTTCGAATGGAGTTGCTGAAGAGCCTCCTTGAAGATTGACGCTTTGACGCTGAGATTTCTGATTAGCTAAAACCCCTGTAATGAATAGCTTTCCAAATTGAAGCTGTGTTTTCAAACCAAAAAGCTGCTGTGCTCCAGGAATGAGTGTCCCTTTTGAAGAAAAATTTATGGTTCCGGCTTCAAATCTTTTTAAAATCTCGTCATCTTTTCCTGAGTAATCTAACTTTAACTGGTTATCCAGATCGAAGTTGGCGAGTGTATTGTAATTTATTGGAAACTTCAATTTATCACCAATATTCGCATTTACATTAAGTTGGGCATTCATTTGAAAATCCAGTCCGCCACTTTTTCTTGCATTCTCAGGAAGCGTAGGATTATCAATCTTCTGTCCCTGATAACCGGCTGTAACATCAACATTCCCTTGTGGCGAAATTTCTATTTTACCCGAACCGAATAATCGATTGAAAAGATTGTCAGTTAGATTTAATCTTGGCTTAAAATACTTGCCTCTGTTTAAGATACTTGTAGTATTTCCTCTTTTTTGGAAATAATCAACTTCGGCTTTTCTATTTTTAATGCTCCAGTATTCATTAAAAGAATAACTCACCGGTGTTCTGAAATAGTGATTGCCGATTTTTTCATAAACAATATATCTGCGGGAATCAATATCATAAACAATAGAATCTCTAAGATCAGATGGCTTGAATAAATCAAAACTATTGTAATTATTTATTGAAAGATTATCCCCACGCCTGTCTGTAAGAGGATAGTGAAGTATAGAGGGCGTTATAGCCGTATCAGCATTATGGTCTGATGTAAAAACCGGATTGGCTTTGACACAAAAAATGTTGACCATGCCGGCTATTATAAAGCATGCGAAATTCTTCAAGAAAGTACGATGTAATTTTCTGTTAAGCAACATTCAGCGAAACGATTAATGTAGAATTTTGTCAAATGGCTTTTAATGCTTTTTTTATTAATTCTTCAAGGATGGTTATATTAGGTTCAACGCGAATAACTTTTTGAATAGATTGTTCTGCCTGAGCTCTTGATATCCCTAACCCCGTTAATGCGATTACGGCATCTTGTTCAATACTAGAAGCAAAGTTAGGCATTGAATTAGAATTATTCGCTTGTTTGCCTACTTTATCTTTTAATTCAAGCACAAGCCTTTCCGCGGTTTTTTTCCCGATACCTTTTACATTTTCAAGCAATTTGGCATTCCCTTGAATGATTGCCCTTGCCACTTCATCTGATTTCATCGAAGAAAGCATCATTCTTGCTGTCGATGCACCCACCCCGGAAACACTTATTAAAAGCAGGAACATTTCTTTTTCTTCTTTCTCGAAAAACCCAAACAAAGTATGAGCATCTTCTTTTATCTGTAAAAAAGTATAGAGTTTGCCCTCATTCAGTTTTTGAATGGATGTAAATGTATTCAAACTGATGTTAACTTCATAGCCAACACCATTTACATCTAAAAAAACCTGAGTAGCACTTTTAAAAGTAAATTTTCCTTGCAAATAAGCGTACATATTTTTCTATTCTGGTGTTAGCGAAAATAAGGATATTTTGCCATCTATAGCATTTAAAAAGAGTTGAATGATTTTTGTGTTAATTTTACGACTCCTAAAAATAATAAACTAATAAATTATGGAAAAAATCTATGCTGCCATTACAGCTGTTGGCGCCTATGTACCGGAATATCGGTTAACAAATAAAATATTGGAAACGATGGTGGATACCAACGACGAGTGGATAAAATCTCGTACAGGTATTGATGAAAGAAGAATCCAAAAGGGTGAAGGCCTCGCCAGTAGTGATATGGGGGCTGAAGCTGTAAAGAATTTGATAGAAAAACGTGGCATCAGTCCTGATGAAATCGATTGTGTGATTTGTGCAACCGTTACTCCCGATATGTTTTTCCCCGCAACTGCAAATATCATCAGTGATAAAGCAGGCGTAAAAAATGCATTTGGCTTCGATGTAAGTGCTGCATGTTCAGGATTTCTTTATGCACTTACATTAGGCACTTCAATGATTGAATCTGGAAGATACAAAAAGATCATTGTGGTAGGTGTGGATAAAATGAGTGCGATTGTGGATTATAGTGACAGAACGACTTGTATCATCTTTGGAGATGGCGCAGGTGCAGTTTTACTTGAAGTAAATGAAGAAGGCGTTGGCGTTTTGGATAGCATTTTAAAAAGTGATGGAAGCGGGAGGAATTTCTTACACATGAAAGCAGGCGGATCTCTAAAGCCTTCTACCGTTGAAACGGTAATGGCCAAAGAACATTATATTTATCAGGAAGGACAAACAGTATTCAAATTTGCAGTAAAAGGAATGGCCGATGTAAGCTATGAATTGATGCAGAAAAACAACCTCACCGCTGATGATATTGCCTGGCTTGTTCCTCATCAGGCAAACTTAAGAATTATTGATGCCACTGCGAATCGAATGAACTTGCCTAAAGAAAAAGTCATGATTAATATCCAGAAATTTGGCAACACCACCGCAGCCACTATTCCTTTATGCCTGTGGGAATGGGAGAAAAAATTAAACAAAGGAGACAATATCATTCTGGCAGCTTTTGGAGGAGGTTTTACCTGGGGAGCGACCTGGGTTAAATGGGCTTATGATACTAAATAATAAAGTCAAAAAAAATAATGATTAGACCCTCAGTACTGTTTTTAATTTTATTTACTTGCCTGGGCACAAACGCCCAAATCAGCAGGTATATTATAAAATTCAACAACAAAGGACTCAATTCTTATGTGGTAAGCAACCCCTCTCTTTTTTTGACACAGAGAGCTATAGACCGACGCCTGAGATACAATATCAACATTGATTCTACAGATTTACCTATAACAGAAAGCTATATCGATAGTATTAGGCTATCCGGAAACGTTAGTATACTTAATAAGTCTAAATGGCTGAATCAAATTGCTATTTCTACAAATGATATCCAAGCATTGGCGAAAATAAATTCTTTCTCTTTTGTTGAACAAACACAAGCGATTGCTGCTAAATCGTATTTGCCTGTAAAAAACAAAACTGAGCTGGAAAATACTACACCTATCAGCAATAGCAACATTACAGCAAGGGAGACTTCGGCAGATTTTTACAACTATGGCACCTCAGCAAAACAAATTGAAATACACCAAGGAGAATTTTTACACAACCATGGATTTAAAGGAAATGGAATGCAACTTGCCGTAATCGATGCCGGTTTCTATCATTACAATACCTTACCAACGTTTGACAGTATACGAAGTCACAATCAGATCCTCGGCACATGGGATTTTGTCAGCAATAACGCAGACGTCTCTAACGACGATAACCATGGCATGAAGTGTTTAAGCGCCATTGCAGCAAATCTGCCTGGCGTATTTATTGGCACAGCTCCTCAGGCATCATTCTATTTATTCAGATCAGAAGATATCAACTCTGAATACCCAATTGAAGAACATAATCTTGCCGCAGCTACAGAAAAAGCCGACAGCCTTGGCGTCGATATTTGTTCCATTTCATTAGGGTACAACACATTCGATAGTTCAATTTTCGATTACACTTATAATGATATGAATGGCAATAAAACCATCAGTGCGAGGGCTGTCAATTACGCAGCAAAGAAAGGATTGCTAATGGTGGTGTCTGCCGGAAATGAAGGTGATAACTCCTGGCATTATATTCTCACTCCAGGCGATGCAGACAGCGCTTTCACCATCGGAGCTGTTGATAGTACAGGTATTATTGGGGCATTTAGTGGTTATGGGCCAAACAGCAATAATCAAATCAAGCCTTCTGCAGTAGCAATTGGAGAAAACGCAGTTGTAGCAAATAGTTCTACCGGAATGCCCATGTTCAGCAATGGCACTTCATTTGCTTGTCCGAATATGGCCGGCATTACCACCTGCCTCTGGCAAGCATTCCCTGAAGCGTCTAATATGGAAATCATCAAAACACTGGAACAAAGCGCTTCGATTGCAAATACACCCAATAACAGAATGGGCTATGGGATTCCAGATGCTAAGAAAGCATTCGTAATGCTTCAGAAAAAATATTTTTCAAAACAAATTAATTTCAATCAATGTAAGGCTATACTTGATCTTTCCATCAAGACCGACAATACAATGACTATTGAAATTGAAAGAAAATTATCCAGCGATAATAATGATACCATTATAACAACACTCTCTAATAATGATCAATATGGATGGCATACATTCCATTATATTGATGATTTGTATGGCCTGGATATTACTAAAGCGAATTACAGATTCAAAGTTTCCATTGGCACTGATACTTCGTATTATATAGATAGCGCTGAAATAAATTACGATATTAGTTGCAACCCTAATCTGGAACAATATAACAATATCCGCATTTCACCTAACCCAGTAAGTACAACACTGAATATCGAAATTGACAGAATTAATAAAACAGCTATTGAAGTTGTAATACAAAATAATCTCGGGCAAACAGTATTTACAAAAAACTACACGCAGGACGCAGGAGTAGCCATAAACAACATAAATTTATCCCATCTCAGCAAAGGAATTTACTACATACAAGTTTATGCGGACCATGAAAAGATACTAACCAAGAAATTTGTTAAGCTATAAGCTGAAAAACAGCAACAAACATAGTATCCGCCTCACATTCATAGCCTTTCAAATAATTCATACGAACCAATTTCAATGCTGAATGTGATTCAATAAACTTTACCATTTCTTCATTCTCGGCTTTAAACACAGAGCAAGTGATATAGAAAAAAAGCCCATTGGACTCCACATGGGGAATTACATTGGAAACAATGGATTGTTGTTTTTTTACAAAAGCTGGAAGGCCGTTTTTATCAAAACTAAAATATTGCTCAGGAGTTCTCCCCCATGTTCCGCTTCCAGTACAAGGGACATCACAAATAATTATCGAGAATTTTTCCTGTTTTTCCAAGCCTGATGACACCGAAAGATTTCGTATAAATTTCTTGAAAATATCAACCCTGGATTGCTGAAGCCTTTGGGTTAAATTAGCTAATATATTTGCTCTTACATCCGACACCGTTAGTCTTATCTTTCCTTTCAACCGATCATGCAACAAAATAGATTTTCCACCGCTGGCAGCACAAGTGTCCCAAACAGTATGGATCTCATTTTCAGTATTTAACGGCATATCCTTAAAGAAATCAAATACCCGTTGTGAATTAAAATCCTGAATAACAGCATCCTTATTAATTCGCAATGCCTTGTCTAAACCTGCACTATTACTACATTTGAAAACATCCTCTCCTATTTCTTCAAATACAATTGACGCTTTTTGAAGTGCCTCTACAACTACTTTTTTTCTATGAGGCCTTACGCGGAGAAATAAAGATGGCTGTTTAAAAAAAGATGCTGCGTAAGATGATGCATCAATTTCGGAAGACAATTCCTCTTGGAAAGCAAACACATTTTTAACCCCCAGATGTAGATAAGAAAGTTTTTCGGGAATGGACAATGAAATGCGGTTATTCAATTCCGGATGAAGTTCTTTAAGCATGTCATTCTCCTTTTGCTGACAGAGAAATACAGCATGTAAGATGGATTGATCTATCGAAAATGTTTTATCCAAAAAATGCGCACAACGGAAATAATCATAACAAAGTGATGACACTATTTTTCTGTCTTTAGAGCCAAATTTTTTATGCTCTGCGAAATATTTTTTTAAATGATAGGACAAAGGACTGCCTGGCTTATACGAAGCAATCAATATAGTTGAATTGGTTAAATACGAATGGAATCTACTCATGAAAAAATCCCGCGCTTGGCGGGACTACTATTTTAAGGTGAACTAATTATAATTCCAGTAAGGCATTAACAGGGTCTTTTCCAAATAACATCAAGGCTGGATTTTCCAGTAACTGCTTCACTCTTACTAAAAAACCTACGGATTCTCTGCCATCAATAATTCGATGATCATAGCTTAATGCCAAATACATCACTGGTTTAATTACAACCTGGCCATTTACAGCCATTGGTCTTTCAACAATATTATGCATGCCTAAAATGGCACTTTGTGGAATATTGATAATAGGCGTACTCATCATTGATCCAAAGATGCCGCCATTTGTTATGGTGAATGTTCCGCCCGTCATTTCTTCGATAGTCAATTTATTATTCTTTGCTTTAGTAGCAAGTTCAACTACTGCCGATTCTATTTCAGCCATACTTAAACTTTCAGCATTTCTGATTACAGGAACAACAAGACCTTTTGGCGCACTAACGGCAATGGATATATCACAATAGTCATGATACAAAACACTATCCCCATCAATATAAGCATTTACAGCAGGAAATTCCTGAAGGGCATAAGTACAGGCCTTCGTAAAGAAACTC
>CALQJH020000002.1 GCA_943330835.2 Candidatus Kuenenia stuttgartensis | reverse complement strand
TCGATATTAATTTGATAATCGTGTTGTGCTTGTATGCGATCACGTTCATTTTGTCTGTTTTGCGACATCATGATAATTGGAGCAGCATAAGCGGCTTGTGTAGAGAAAATCAAATTCAATAAAATAAAAGGATAGGGGTCCCAATGTTTTATAAATGCGATAACGTTTACAATCATCCAGCAGATAACAATAATGGTTTGCCAGATGATAAATCTCCAGGATCCAATACCATTAGCAACACTGTCTGCAACTTTATCTCCGAAGTCTTGTCCCTCTTCGTGTTTCTCGTGCCATGTTTTAGATTTCATTTGTTATGTAGTTTTTTAAAGGTTGGCTTGGTATGTTATGCCCTTAATAAAAATAAATCTATTTAAAGGGCTATTTTTTGTTTTCTAATTTTTTCATAAGGTACAAAAAAAATTGTCAAACTTTTTTTAAAAAGATAATGGGTAATGGGTTGCTGAAATTGTTTAGAATAGGGGGTGTGTATTTAAGGCCTGAAGTAATATTGCAATATTGCGATATTGCAATATTACGAATACCCAAACAGCAGTACCAAATTTTTTCGCTAAATTTTATTTAGTTGGCATTGCGTAAAAAAATAAGTTTATTCGTACAAGAAGGGATAAAAAACTTCTTTTCAACAGATGCTATTTATCCCAGTAGTCAAACCCTATAACCCTTGCCCATTCTACTTTTGCTAAACACAATTGATATTCACATTGCAACTGCGACAACAAAGCTTTTTGAACATTTGTTGCAGCGGCTTCAACATCGAGATAAGTTGCAACGCCATTTTTAAATCTGCTTGTTGTGATTTTTTGAGCCATTATACAGGCATCAACCTGGCTTTTGGCATTTTTTATTCTTGCTGTGTTAGACTTAATATCAATGTTTGCTTGTTGCAGATCTTTTTTGTGGTTGCTGATAATGGTCACCTGGTTGAGTGTTGCTTGCTTCACAATACTTTCCTGTATTTTAATTTGTTGTTTGTTTTTTCCGAAATTATAAATAGGAATATTTAATGAAATACCCGCTAAATAATTAAATCGCATATCATTCACTTCCGGAACAAATCCATTTTTAAATCCAGTTCCGGCGTGTAACCCTACCGAAGGTTTATTATTAAGCTTAACCAGGTCTAACTCTTTATTTGCCTGTGTTATTTTATCAATTGATAAAGCCATTTCGGCATTGTTTGGAGATGTCGTAGCATCTGTATTTTCGATATTAAAATCAAATACTTGACCCGTTGTGTTTTTCCCGCCGGTTGTATATTCTAATAGATTGAATTGTTTTTCAAGTGCAGTTGTTAAATCTAATTTTTTATTTTCTTCGTCATCGATGTATGCTTGAAGATTAAGCACATCCAATTCCAGCATGTCGCCGTTCTTGGCTTTATTGGCAACAAAGTTTTTATTTTCTCTTAAATAATTAATCACGCTGTCTTTCACCCCAATTGCTTTTTGTAAATAAATGATGTTGTAATAAATGGTTGTAATTTGATTCGCTAATTGTTGTTTGGCAAATTGAACATCGTGTTTTGTAAATGCGATAGCGGCTTTTGCTTTGGCAATATTCGCTTTTAATCTTCCGAAATCGAATAAAGTATAAGAGCCGCCTATGGACGTGGAGAAATTATTCACCGGAGCAAATTGTACCTCTTTCCCTCCAATGGGGAAACTAATTTTCGGCATTAAATAATGGTAAGAAGCAGTAGCATCTATTTCTGGCATTTTATTTAATCTGACAGATTTTAAATTTTCCTCTGCGGTTATTGTTGTGTTTTCAACCTCTTTAATTTTTGGAAAAAAAGCAAAAGACTGGTTGATTAATGTTTTTAATTCTTCATTAATTTTTACTTGCGAAAATGATTTTGTCGAAACAAAAAAAACCAGCATAACGATCCATTTTTTCATGGTAAAATATTTATTAGTGTAACTTAATGTGATTCTCCAACTGCTTTAACGGTTGTTGCAATTTCTGCCGCAGACTTTTTCTTCACCCGTAAAAAAACAACTAATGGAATGACCAGTAAAAAGAAAATTCCAATTAGTCTGAACGCATCGAGGTAACTTAAATAATAAGCTTGTTTATCTACAGCTAAGCTTAACGAAGCGTAAGCTTTTGTTGTAGCGCCTGCTAGATCTCCTGTTTTCGCAATAATTCCATTTGAAATAGCGGTTACTCGTTCGGTTATTTGCGAAGAACCCGCAGGCATGGCACTCACCAAATCGCTTCTGTGTTGTGCATATCTGGAGCTCACATAATTATTTGCAACGGCAATTCCAACGGCACCGCCTAGTTGACGAATCATATTGTTTAGAGAAATTCCTGTTGGATAATCTTTTGGCTCTAGTCCTACAACGGCTTGATTAATTAAGGGGAGTTGACACAAGGCAATACCAACCGAACGAATAACCAAGGGCCAGAAAAAATCATCCCTCCCGACATCCGGACTGAGGCTCGCACTCATAAAAGCATACACAGCAAAAAGAATGTATCCAATAAATATTAAAGGAACGGGTGTAACACCTTTGCTCATCATTTTTCCAATGAAGGGCATTAATATAACTGCCGCCATTGTGGGTACTAAAAGAGCATATCCTGTTTCAAAAGCAGTAAATCCTAATACCCGTTGTGCCAAAACAGGAAAAATAAAAATGGAGGTAAATAAACCAAAACCCGCCACAAAAGTAAAGATGGTGGTGAAGGCTAGGTTTCGATTACCAAGTAATCTCAAATTTACTGCAGGCTGTTTTATATTAAGCTCATAAATGATAAACGAGATTAATCCTACAATGGCAACAGTTCCACAAATCCTGATGGACTCACTATTTAACCAGTCTTCAGATTGGCCTCTTTCTAAAACATATTGTAAACAACCGATTCCAGCCATTAATAATAGTATGCCGGTATAATCAATTTTAATATTGGCTTTGTTTTTTCCTTCATCTGGTTTTTTATCTACAAAATAAAAAGTAAGTAAGGTTGCAATAATACCAATCGGAATATTAATCATAAAGATGAGCGGCCATGAAGAATGATCAATAATATAACCCCCAAGCGTAGGGCCTAATGTTGGTCCTAATACAATTCCCATTCCAAACAATCCTGCTGCAATAGGCCGGTCTTTGGGTTCGAAAGCATCAAACAAAATAGATTGAGAAGTAGATAGTAAAGCGCCACCACCAATACCCTGAACAAAACGCCATGCAATTAATTCAACAAGAGTATTCGATTGTCCGCACATATAAGATGCTGCGGTGAAGATGATCATCGAAACGATGTAATAATTTTTTCTTCCAAAATAGGATGCGAGAAATCCGGTAAGAGGAATGATAATAACGTTGGCGATGGCATAAGCCGTTATGACCCAACTAACATCTTCAATGTTAACACCAAGACTACCGCTCATTTCACTCAATGCCACATTTACAATGGAAGTATCAATCAATTCCATTACAGCAGCAGTAACCGTTGTGAGCACAATAATCGCTCTGGCAATACCTTTGGGTGTAGTAGTCATAGATTAATTAATAGCAGCGCTTACAAAAACACTTAACCCTGCACGTAAGTATTGTTTATACTTTTCTTCGTTATTGATTTTTATTTTAACAGGAATACGTTGCGTAACTTTTACAAAATTTCCGCTGGAATTATCTGGAGGCAGTAATGCAAATTTAGCACCAGTGGCATCGCTTATACTTTCAATGGTACCCGTTATTTTTTCATCAGGGAAAGCATCAATTCTTAAGTCTACTTGTTTCCCAACATAAAAATTGGAGATTTGATTTTCTTTAAAATTTGCCGTCACCCAATAAATACTGTCATTAACAATTGAAAAAAATGGAGTTCCTGCTTGCACAAATTGACCAAGCGTGATATTTTTCTTTCCAATTTTTCCTGAGGCTGGCGCGTAAATTTTGGTGTAAGAAATTTTTAATTTCGTTTCATTTATTTTGGCACTCTTAACTTTTAATAGTGCTTCATTTTTGTTGATAACAGATTCAAGTACAGGGATCTTACTTTTTGCTGCGGCTAATTCATTTTTATTGTTCTCTAATAATTTTTGAGCAGATTCGAAATTGTATTTAGTGTCGTCTAATTGTTTTTGTGTGATGGCTTGATCTGCGAATAAATTTTTGTTTCTGTTATATTCTGTAGTGGCTTGTTGAAGTTTTACTTCGCCAACTGCAATATTCCCTTTGTTTACTTGTAAGGAGGTGATGGCGTTTTGTAAAGTGGCTTTTGCATTAACCACATCAGCTGCGGCCTGAACAGAATCGGCTTCCATTTCTGCCAGCTGGCTTTGCAATTCTGCGTCATCCAATTCCACCAGAAATTGATTTTGGCCAACACTATCGTAATCCTGAACCATTAAAGCTTTCACATATCCGGCTGTTCTGGGTAAAATGGGAATAATTTGAGTTTCTATCTGAGCATTGTCTGTAGTCTCATGATTAAAATTGTAGGATAATTTTTTATAGCCGAAAAAACCAGCGAATCCTAAAACAAGTACTAATATGATTTTTTTGATGATAGTCTTCTTACTCATTTCTTGTTTTTCCGGCATAATTATAATTGTGTTGTATGAAATAGAGATCTTTTCCCATAAGAAATTCAATCCACCTGCAATATCGACATTAACACATAAAATCAACTAGAGTTCTGTAAAATGATTTTTTCAAGGGATTTTGATATTTTTTTATCTAGCATTTTTTTTATATAAACAGTCAATTTAAAGTAACTAAAACTTAATATAAGTCCGATTTTACTTGTAATAATCTTGATTTTTTTTTATATTTTTGGAATAGTGAATAACCTTGTCGTATTTACCAAATCTGATCCTGTTATTTGATTTAATACATCATGATTTTCACCAAATTTTATCTCAACCATCATCAAAATTATCTTTGTATTACAAACGCTGTATTTAATTTGAATACAAGAAAAATGTGATTGAGAGTGGCGTAGCCCTTTTTTCAAATATAAACTTGTATACCTTGTTAATAAAGAATTTCAAAAAAGGGTTAAACTTTATCGATTAAATCACAAAATGTCAACATCAAAAACTACTTCTACAAAGTGGACAGAATCCATTCAATCTAAACGATCCATATTTGACCTTCGTTTGAAAGAGGTTTGGAATTATCGTGACTTGTTGTCTATGTTCGTCCGTCGCGATTTTTTGGCAACCTATAAACAAACAGTATTAGGGCCATTATGGTTTATTATTCAACCGGTATTAACCACTATAATGTTCACCGTGGTATTTGGAAATTTTGCAAAAATTAGTACAGATGGTCTTCCAAAAGCGCTGTTTTATTTAGCCGGTATAACCATATGGAATTATTTCGCGGAGTCCTTCAACAAGACATCAACAGTTTTTACGGCTAATGCTTCTATTTTTGGAAAGGTATATTTCCCAAGACTAATTGTGCCTTTATCTATTGTAACGTCAGGATTAATAAGGTTTGTTATACAATTTGCTTTGTTTATTGTTGTCTTAATATATTTCCTCCTAAAGCCTGACTCGCAGATTCATCCCAATGCTTATGCGTTATTAACGCCGTTCTTATTATTTTTTATGGCAGGATTTGCTTTAGGAACCGGAGTAATTATCAGCGCATTGACTACAAAATACAGAGACTTTTCCTACTTGGTTACTTTTGGCGTTACCTTATTGATGTATGCAACACCGGTGATCTATCCAATAAGTTCTCTCGCTCCAAAGTATAAAGCTTATGCATTAGCAAATCCATTAAGCGGAATTGTAGAAACCTTTCGATATGGCTGGTTGGGAAGCGGCACTTTCTCGTGGGGTGCTTTAGCGTACAGCTTTATTTTTATGTTTGTGTTGCTCTTTTTAGGCATATTGGTTTTCAATAAAGTCGAGAAAACATTCATGGATACGGTTTAAATTTTTTCTGATTCGTTAATTATTATTATGTCTGCATTATCAATACAAGTAGAAAACCTTTCCAAACTATACCGCTTAGGTCAGGTAGGAACAGGCACACTTAAACACGACCTCAATCGTTTGTGGTACAGTGTAAGAGGCAAAGAAAATCCATATTTAAAAATCGGACAAACGAATGATCGTACCAAAAAATCTGAAAGTGATTTTGCGTGGGCTTTGAAGGATATTAATTTCGAAGTGAAACAAGGCGAGGCATTAGGTATTATCGGAAGAAATGGAGCGGGCAAAAGTACCTTATTGAAAATATTGAGCAAAATCACGTCTCCAACTACCGGAGAAATAAATGTAAAAGGACGGATAGCCAGTTTGCTGGAAGTGGGTACTGGTTTTCATCCGGATTTAACTGGAAAAGAAAACATCTTTATGAATGGGGCCATCCTGGGAATGAGAAAATGGGAGATACAAAAAAAATTCGATGAGATCGTTGATTTCGCCGGAGTAGCGGCATATATTGATACTCCCGTAAAAAGATATAGCAGTGGAATGGTTGTTCGTTTAGGCTTTGCCGTTGCCGCTCACTTAGAACCAGAAATATTAGTTGTAGATGAAGTGTTGGCTGTTGGTGATGCTGAGTTTCAAAAAAAATGCATCGGCAAAATGAAAGATGTAAGTACCAATCAGGGAAGAACGATTCTCTTTGTGAGTCACAACATGAGCGCTGTTCAAAACCTCTGCGACACCGCAATGTTTCTTAAAAACGGAGAGTTTGTAACAAAGGGTCCTGCAAAACAAATCGTCCGGGAATATTTAAGCGAACGGAATAATTTATCTAGTTATAAAGAATACGAAAAGTATTTGAAATCTGTGAAGATTGAACAAGCCAATGATAAAATAATACTCACAGCAGAATATTTTACTGATCAAATATTTGATTCACCCCAAATTGGATTTGTGCTTTATAATAATGAAGGCATTCCTATTTTTGGGTCTAATCCGAATATAGAAAATCTTGAGATTGATAACAGTAAAATCAAAGAAGGAAAAATAGTGCTGGAAATTTCTGAACCCAAACTTACAGACGGCGATTATATCCTATCCATTTGGTTCAAAGATAAATTCAACACCTACATTGAAGATCTAGAATGTTTAACATTGTCTGTTTCCGGAATGACAACAAACAAACAATGGGGTCAATCTTTTATTGGTAATGTTGTTCCTAAAACCAATTGGCAGTTTTCTTAAATATATTTCGGAATGAAAATTGCAATATTAATTTTAGCGCATAAGGACCAGCCGCAGTTAGAATTTTTAATTAAACAACTTCAACACCCCTCTTTTAATATTTATCTTCATTTAGATAAAAATGCAAGTTTTACTTATCATGATATTCAAGGAAATTATAAAAGCATTGAAAATAATTATGCATGCTCATGGGGAGGATATAGTGTTGCCAAAGCAACATTTAATTTATTAAAAAAAGCATTCGATGACGGCAATGAATATTTTATTTTAATAAGTGGGCAGGACTTTCCCGTTAAAACAAACGAACAGGTTTTCGATTTTTTTCTTAAACACAGAGGAAAGAGTTTTATATACATGATTTCAAAAGAGCAAGTAAAGGTTGAACCCCTTGTTGATTATAATAATTTTTTACAAAGATTCGCCTTAATTCATGTGCCGAAAAGAGCACCCAAAAATTTCATTGAAAAAATAGGATTTTCCTTCAAAGCAAGATGGCGACAACTACAAAAAAAATATTCGTTTTTAAGGTTCCCTATGCCAGCCAACATTTATGCAGGTGAAAATTGGTTTAACCTCCATCGTGATGAAGTTGCTCATTTATTAGCAGAGTACAAAAAATCAATAATACTTCGATTCAGATTAAGTCTGGGTTTATCAATGGAAGAAGTTTTGCCGCACACTTTACTTAATAGAAATTTATTAACGAAAAACTGGGTCAACGACTCTTTACGCTTTACCATTTGGAAACCCAATACTAGTCACCCTGAATGCCTTTCTTATGAAAATCTGGATGAAGCAGTTTCTTCAAATGAATTATTCGCTCGTAAGTTCGACGACATAAAAGTGATTCATCAATTATCGGAAAAATTAAAACAGTCTTGATTGTTTAAATATAATTTTTAGCCTCTTAATAAAACGCAATATGGATATCAATAAAAGAATCAAACAATATTTTTACAAAGCTGGAAATAAGTTTCTCACAAAAGAAGAAATGAAACAAAATCTTCTTTTTGAAAAATACAAGAAGTTTACGATGGTAGAAAAATTGTATTATGCTAATAATTTATCAATAGCTAAGAAGAGTTTGTCCATTGAAGGTGATGTAGTTGAATGTGGCGTTTGGAGAGGAGGAATGATTGCGGGTATTGCTGAAATATTGGAGAAGAAAAAAAAGTATCATCTTTTTGATAGTTTTGAAGGACTTCCTGAAGCAAAAGAAATAGATGGCGCTTCTGCTATAGACTGGCAAAAAAATTCAACAGGTGAATTTTATTTTGATAATTGTAAAGCAGAAATTGAATTCGCGGAGAAAGCCATGCAAATGTCTGGCGCATCGTTCACTTGTTATAAAGGATGGTTTTCAGATACCTTGCCGCATAACAAAATAGAAAAAATAAGTTTACTAAGACTGGATGGCGATTGGTATGATTCTACATTAGTTTGCCTTCAACACCTTTTCCCCAAAGTTGTAAAAAAAGGAATTGTCATCATTGATGATTATTACACCTGGGATGGCTGTAGTCGTGCTGTACATGATTATTTATCTTCTGTTCAATCTACGAGTAGGATAGCTGAATTTAAAGGTATTGCGTACATTCAAAAAAATGATTCATAAGAAGATAGAGCATTCAAAAAATAGTATAGTTTTAAACATAAAAAATGGCAGTTCCCTACATACACGATGAAATAGTACACAACTCTGGTGCAGCAGAACAAGTGTTACCGGTTCTATTTGAAGTTTATAAGCCTCAATCGATACTCGACGTTGGTTGCGGATTAGGCAATTGGATTCAGGTAGCTAAAAAAATGGGCGTTAATGATATTACAGGTGTTGATGGTGCTTATGTAAACAGATCATTACTCAAAATAAATGCCGAAGAATTTGTAGAAAAAAATCTTACCGAGCCTTTTGATTTGGATAGAAAATTTGACTTAGCTATTTGTCTGGAAGTAGCAGAACATCTTCCCCGTTCTTCCGCAAATGGATTGATTCAATCACTGACTTCACATGCTGATGTTATTATGTTTTCTGCCGCATTACCCGGACAAGGTGGCCAAAACCACATCAACGAACAATGGCCCAAATATTGGCAAAAAATATTTTTGAAACATGATTTTGAAATGATTGATTTTTTCAGATATAAAATTTGGGACAATCAAAAAATAGAAAGATGGTACAGACAAAATTTATTTTTGGCGGTTCGAAAAGGCCATGCTTTATCATCGCACGGAAATAAAGAAGCACTTGCGCTTATTCACCCAGAATTATTTGAAGTAGTTAATGAAAACTATGAATTAAAAATAAAAAAATTAAAAGCTGCCATCGAAAAATTACAATCAAGAGATATCATTGGAAAGCTTTCGAAAATTTTAAAAAGAAAAAAATAAAAGAATGTACAGGATTGTAAATTTAGTTCCATTTGAAAAGAAAGAAAACTACTATCTCAATAAACTTGATGACGTAACGATACTTATCAAAACACTGGAGCGTCCGGAACAATTAATCAATCAACTTGATTCTATTCGTAAATATAAATTCAAGGGTCCCATTGTGATTGCTGATGATAGCAGAGAAGCGTATAAAGAAAGAATTCTTAAGTTGTTCCCTGATTTGAATATCACTTATTTAATACTTCCTTTTGACGCAGGTACTGCAGAAGGAAGAAATAGAATGCTCGAAAATACACATACCACTTTCTTTGTGCTCTGCGATGACGATTTTATTTTTGAACCCCGCACAAGACTTCCTTGGATGAGAAAAGTGTTGATTGAAAATAATTTAGATATTCTGGCTGGTGTATTCAGACAATACAATTTAAAATCACGAAAACAAAAACTCAAGTTTAATATTTCAAAATGGTTATTGAGATTTAATATACTCATTCCATCAACTGGCATATATGAATATTTCGCAAATTTTGAAATAGAAGGCAATGTTTGCAAGATGAAAAAAGTTGTTTATCAAGATCCATTCACGGTTTGTGATCTTGTACATAATTTTTTTATTGCCAGAACAGAAAAAGTAAAAGCTTTTGGTGGCTGGAATGCAGCATTAAAGGGTGGAGAGCATCACAACTTTTTTATAAGAGCAAAATTAAATGGTTTAAAAGTTGCTACTACCAGACATTGCGGCGTTGTTCATGACCGTTGGTCAACTCCCCCTGAACTGTATAAACAATTGCGTGACCGTGGTTTCGAATACCAGGACATTGCATTGAAAGAATTCGGTATTGATAAAATGGAAAATTATAAAAAAACAATGGGCGAACAATTCGGAACTGCAAATTTTAATAAAACCTCCTAACACTTCTTTCTTTTTTGATGCCCGATAAATCTACAGCACTACTTTCCATCATTATTCCCTGTTTCAATCAAGCGATATATTTGCACGATTGTCTTGACTCTATTTTACAACAATCCTTTTCTGATTGGGAAGCAATCGTTGTAAATGATGGTTCATCAGATGATACCAATAATATAGCAAACGCCTATTGTCAAAAAGATTCGAGAATTAAACTTATTGAAAAACAAAATGGCGGACTTTCATCTGCGCGAAATTTCGGGATTCAGCATGCCACAGGTGATTGGTTGTTGTTTCTTGATGCGGATGATATGTTGATGAACCATCATTTTCAAGAAATAGCAAAAGTCATCTCATCAAAACCTGATGTCAATCTTATTCAAACGGGATATCATCATATGAATGAAGATGGCAAACAAATCCTTCACGCTGTTATGCCAAGCAATAACCGAGAATTGTTGCCAACTATTCTTACACAAAACATTGGTCCTGTACATACCTTAATTGTTCGTAGGTCTGTAATTATACAAATGCAAGGGTTTGATGAAAAATTGAACAGCTGTGAAGATTGGGACATGTGGATTCGTGTTGGCAAATTCGGCATAAAAAAAGAAGCTATTAATAAAGCACTTGTTGGGTACAGATTAGCCAGCAACAGCATGAGTAGAAATGCAGAAAGAATGTACATGGCATTGAAAGAAGTTGCCAACAGAGCCATTAAAAAAGACCTCCGATTAGCTGAGAATATTGCTGGAAATGTAGATTACAAAATTGATCCGCTTCCCGGCATAAAAAGTAGTTTATTGAAATGCCTTGGTTTGAGTATTACGCAAGGAAAGGTTGACGATGCTTTAAGGTTATTTAATGACGAAGTGGCAAAGTATAATTTCACATTTGAGCCTAAAGATTTTTCATTAATGAATTCTTATCTTTCATTCAGATATTTGACGTCAAGAGAAGATGTTGAATTTTTATTCAAAAATATTTATCCGCACTTTCAAAACTTTTTTAATAGAATTCCAAATTCAGAAAAGACACAGCAAGCTTGTTTAAGAGCTGTTTTTTATAAACACCGGATGATTCGCAACAAGCACAGATGGGGAATCTGTTCTCCATTAATTAATCGCCTGTCAAACTTATTAAGACATTAAATTGAAAGAAGGTATAATGAGGGAATCACTATTGTCAAGGCCGGATGGAATCTCTGTAGTGGTTTGTACACATAATGGTAAAGAACGACTTGAAGCTACATTGCAGTCTATATTCCAACAAAAGACGACTAACGAATTAGCATGGGAAATCCTTGTGATTGATAATGCTTCAACAGATGGAACAAAAGATTTTTGTATTGATTTGAAAAATAAATCTAGTTTCAGCAATTCATTTAGAATCGTTTCGGAATTAAATCCTGGCTTGAATAATGCGAGAAAAAAAGGACTTTTCGAATCAAGCTTTAACTGGGTTTTATTTTGTGATGATGACAACCATCTTTTTGATAATTATGTACAGACTGGTTTTAATATCATTTCAACAAACAAGTCTATTGGCGCTTTAGGAGGAATGGGACTTCCTTTATTTGAATCTGAAAAGCCCGATTGGTTCGATCAATACCATTACAGTTTTGCTGTAGGGGCCCAGGCTAATTCAAATGGAAAAATACCATCCAAAAATCCTGAGGTTTATGGTGCCGGATGTTTTTTTTACAAACCCGCCTTACAAAAAATTTTCGCTACCGGTTTTCAAACGATTATGTCAGATCGAAAAGGCAAGTCTTTATCTTCTGGTGGAGATGTAGAGTGGTGTTATCTTATTCACCTCATGAAATATGAAATCTGGTTTTCGGACGAGTTGAAGTTTTATCATTTGATGCCAGCAGGTCGTTTAACCTGGGAATATTATATCAAATTAAAAGTGGGTATAGCTAATGGAGCAGCTTTGATTTCTTCTTATAGAATTTATTTTAAGAAAGCATCTCTTCATCAAAGCATTTATTTATTTAATTACATACAACGGTGGGTAATTGTCTGTATCACGTATTACCAGTTATTAATAAAATTACTTTTCAACACCAGTCAAAGAAAAGACAAAAAAATAATATTGGCTAAACATATACTCAACGCAAAGGTGAAATCTTATTCCAACAATTTGTTTCCTTCGTTACAGCACTATAAGCGTATAAAACTATTGTTGAATAATTTACAATAGACGAAAACCGAATTTATGACATACATCAAACAATTAGATTCTATTCGCGCCATTGCCGTAATAATGGTTGTTTTTTCTCACTGGACCTTACTTGGTGCAAATAGTATTTTTCCCTGGGGAGCAATAGGCGTTACTGTTTTTTTTGTTTTAAGCGGCTTTCTTATCACCAATATTTTATTAAAGAAAAAACAGGACATTGAAGATAAAGGTATTCAAGAAAACAAACTAGCGGCTATTGGAAAGTTTATGATGCGCAGAGCTTTGCGAATTTTCCCTCTTTATTATTTGATATTGGTCTTGCTTTTTTTAGGTGCAAAAGTTCTTCCCAATCCTATTCCACATGATTGGAAATACTATGCATTATATGTGGAGAATTATCTCTTCTATTTCAGACAGGCCTATCCAGGAGGAAAACTTTCGCCCATGTGGTCTTTGGCAGTAGAGGAGCAATTTTACTTGTTATGGCCATGGTTGATATTTTTTGTTTCCGCTAAAAACATTAAATATGTTTTGGGTTCGGGTATTATTATTTCCATATTGTCAATGCTTATTCTTCCTTTAGTACTTGAAAAAAAAGATTTTATTGTATTTCTTACTCCTTCATGTTTTGATGCATTTTGCTGGGGAGGGTTTTTATCTTACACTGTTGTATATCATAAAGAAATGCTTGAAAAATTTTCAAACGTTTTCAAGGTGCTTGGATTAATCGCTATAACAGCATATATAGGTTTACAATGTTTTCATGTTTCATTCGATTTTCTAGCGCGAACATTACTTTCTATTTTCGTAACCTGGATTTTGTCTATTATTCTTTTAAATAAAACAGGGAAATTAGACATTTTATTCAGTAATAAAATACTCATGTCAATCGGCAAAGTAAGCTATGGTGTTTATTTGTTTCATTGTTTTGTTCCTGTAATCATAAATACAATTATTCACTGGCTTAAGAAAAAACAACTTACTTCACCTCTTTTTTTAAATTTTTTCAAATGGACGGAAAGTGAGTATTCTTCAGTTTCATATTTAATCTATACCATAACACTTCTTGTTGTAGTGTATGCTTCTTTTTACTTCTTTGAAAAACCTATTTTGAAATTAAAAAATAGATTTGAATAGTTAAAAACGTGTCAGTAAAATCCCCCAATAATTAATCAAATAAAATATTCAACTTGACAGTTACAAACAAAAGTCATAATTACATTGGGTATGTTCCATCGCTTGATGGATTAAGAGCCGTTGCCATTATTCTGGTTCTTTTTTTACATGCAAATTTCAGATTGGGCACCAATGGTGGACTTGGCGTTGCTGTTTTTTTCGCTCTTTCAGGATTTTTAATCACTACCTTATTATTAGAAGAATTCCACAAAACTTCTACTATTTCATTCAAAGGTTTTTATGTAAGAAGAACCATGAGATTATTTCCACCACTGTATGTGTTGTTGGCGATAGTTTTTATTTATGCCATTTTTTTCAGGACAGGAATTGACCAAAACAATATTTTCAAAGATATTATTGCATCCGGACTATATTTTTACAACATAGCTCGAGCTTTGGGATGGTGTACAAAAGAAATATTATTATACCACACCTGGTCCTTAAGTGTTGAAGAACAGTTTTATCTGATTTGGCCATTCATAGTATTTTTATGCATTAAAATAAAGGCATTAAAGAAACTCCAGTTCTTTTTGACTCTTTTTATTCTCCTTGTATGGATATTAAAACCACATGGTTATATTCCTTTTGTAGCAGGTTCGATAATTAAAGAATCTATTTTTATTGGATGTCTGGGTGCCTTGTGGAGATGGAATAATGTTATTCCTAAAAACATCCCACAAATACTAATCGTTTTCCTGCTCGTTCTGATTTTACTCATGGGAATCGTTCCTTTTGCACTTCCATATTATGATAGTCTTTTCAATATATGCAGTATTTTTTCTGTGATCATTATTTTACATCTTGTTAATCATACCGAAGGCATCACCAGTAAATTTTTAAGTAATAATACAATGGTGTTTATCGGCAAAATATCCTATTCACTTTATTTGTGGCATTTGCCGGTATTTCGATTGTTTTATTATCATTCTACATTACCACCTTTGGTATCTTTTGCCTTAAAATTTGTAGTTTCATTTATACTTGCCATTTTATCCTGGTACACAGTGGAAAAAGCAACAACTGCTTTTGGAAGAAAACTCAGCAATAAAATTGTTGCAAAAGCTCAGTAACCTCAATAGTTAATTACATCATTTAAAATTATTTTATTGAAACCGATAAGAGATAACAGTAAACTGGGTTATGTAGCATCATTGGATGGATTAAGAGCAATAGCTGTGATTCTTGTGATGTTGGTGCATGCACATTTTTATTTAGGTAAGAATGGTCAAATAGGCGTTGCTGTATTTTTTACTTTGTCTGGCTTTTTGATTACTACACTTTTATTGGAAGAGTTTCAAAAATCTAATCGCGTTTCATTTTTGGGTTTCTATATCAGGAGAACCATGCGGCTTTTTCCTGCATTATATGTGTTGATTTTGTTTGTTGTGATTTATGCCATATTATATAAATCAATAGGTGATCAAGACATTATTTTTAAAGAAGCACTTTCAGCGGCTTTTTATGTAAATAATATTTCGTGGAAATGGGGCTGGGGGAATAGTGCTTTAATACTCGGACATACCTGGTCTTTGGCTTGCGAAGAACAATTTTATTTGGTTTGGCCTTGGATACTTGTATTGACTATTAAATTTCGCTCCTTAGTAAAACTGCAATATTTTCTTATCGTATTTATTGCAGTGAGTTGGATATTTAAATCTAAGGGAATCTATCCTGATATCGTAAGTTCTATAATTCAGGAGTCTATTTTTATTGGCTGTTTAGGTGCTTTATTGAGATGGAATAATGTTGTTCCTAAAATACCTGTCGCACTTACCATCATTTCATTATTCATCATTTTAATTGTTGGAATTTCTCCCCTTCATTTTTCTTTCAACCTTTTTAATCCATGTGCTATTTTCTCAATGATTGTAATTCTTGGACTTGTAAATAATCCCAACAGTACGACTAATAAAATACTCGCTAATCGTCCAATGGTTTTTATAGGTAAAATATCGTATTCACTTTATCTGTGGCATGTGGTTGTGTTTCGAATTTTCACCTGGCATTCTACCTTGTCCCCACAGATGACATTTGTTGCAAAATTTTTAGTGACAGTTTTACTTGCAATGGCTTCTTGGTATATAGTAGAAAATCGCGCTACAGCAATTGGAAGAAAGTGGAGTAAAAAATTGGAACACAAATAATGCCCTTTTTTAGTATCATCATACCATCATACAACAGAGCACACATTATCAACAATGTGCTCGAGGCTTTGCAAAAACAATCCTATAATGACATTGAAATTATTGTTGTAGATGATGGATCTTCAGATCAAACCAAAGAAATTATAACGCCTTTTTTACGGGAGCATAAAAACATCAAATATCTATATCAACAAAACAGTGGCGTCTGTGCTGCCAGAAATACAGGAGCCAAAATTGCACAAGGCGAGTATTTGATTTTTCTGGATAGTGATGATGATGTGGAAAAGGATTGGCTTAAAGATTTTTATGACCTGCTAAAAAGCAACAACTATGATGTTGGCTTTTGTAACATGAAAGAAGTAAGATTAAATGAAGCAGTAAAACTTGTTGATGCTGCTAATCCGTACAAAAATCAAGATAAAAAAGGGAAATACATTGCAGGCATGTTTGCAATAAATAAAACCATTTTCAAAGAAGCAGGAATGTATGATGAGAATATAAAGTATGGGGAGAATACAGAATTAGGCATAAGATTAAGAACGAGAGGTATAAAAATGGGGTTTATAAACCAATACAATTTTATCTACAATATATCAGCAGGAGAGGGAAGTAAAAACAATTTGAATAAACTCCATTCCAATATATATATAGTAGAAAAGCATCAAGATTATTTTAAAAAAAATCCGGGTACCAAAAAATTATTTATCCAGGTAGCAGCTGTAGCTGCAGCAAGATTGGGTATGTATAAAACAGCAAATGAATTATTTAAGGGATTGCTTAAAGAAAATAAAAGAGATCTAAAATTGTGGCTTCAATATTTCATTACCCTAAATTCAAAACTAACACAAATGAAATGGGGTTAATTATACACGCTGTGAATAAATAAAAATGAGTTCAATTAAAACGATAAAGAAAAAAATATATTTAGTTAATAAAAAACTCAAAGAGTTTAGTTTTCATAATTATTCATCTTATATTAATAACGAATCGATTTTATTAAAATATTACGATTTCGAAAACAATTGGGGTGATAAAGTAAATCCATATTTGGTAGAAAAAATTACTGGAAAGAAAGTAGTTTCCTCTAACTCCATATTTAATTACAAACACAAAACCGAAATACTTGGTGTAGGAAGCATCATAACTGGAGATTTAAGCAATTATGTTATTTGGGGATCAGGCGTAATTTCAGAAAAGACAACCGTGCACAACAAGCCTAAAGAAATATTGGCATTGCGTGGTTTGAACACGTTAAAAAAAATGCAGGAGGTAGGAAGTAGTTGCGATGTTTTTGGCGATCCTGTATTATTATTTCCTGAAATAATTGATGGAAAGCAAGTTGAAAAAAAATACAAATACGGTATCGTTCCTCATTTTAAAAATAAAAACAGTGAGGGCATAAAAAAAATAGTTGAACTAAACAATCCTGAAATCAAGATTATCGACATACAATCCGAAGGAGTTGAACAATTTGTCATTGATATTTTAAGTTGTGAAAATATTCTATCAAGTTCATTGCATGGTTTGATTTTAGCCGAAGCATATGGTATTCCAACTTGCAGAGTGGTTTTTAGCGAAAAGATTTTAGGAGGTGACTTTAAATTTTATGATTATTATTCTGGTGTTGGAATCCATCAAATGGAAACTTTAAATATACGCGATGACATTTCTGATTTTTATACAGCTTCAAAGCATTGCACTCAGAAAGATTTGAAATTTAATCCAACTGCATTGAAAAAATCATTGATTGACTATATAAGTGCCAATGATTAATTCTTCCACATTTGCTGCATTCATCATGACTTACCAAAGAAATGCAACTTTGGAGAGCACTATCCATACACTTTTAGATCAAACCTTTCCTCCGCATAAGATTTTAATTATTGATAATGATCCTGAAAAAGTAGCAAAATTAATCGCAGATAAAATGACTCATTTGCCGGTTGATTATTATGCGGTTGGTTATAATTCTGGTCCTGCTGGTGCCGCAAAAAAAGGTCTTGATATTTTATCCAAGGAAGGATACGATTGGATTGGATGGATTGATGATGATGACCCTCCTTTATTTAAAGACTCCTTTGAAATTCTTTTGAAAAGAGCCGGTGAAGTGCAAAGATGTGGATGTGTAGGAGCCGTTGGTCAGCGTTTCGATCTCTCTAAAGCAATGATGATAAGACTACCCGATGAAGAATTAAATACAGAAGGAATTGTTTACGTAGACAATGTTGCAGGAGGCATGTGTAAAATTGTAAATGCAGATGTAGTGAGAAAAGAGAATATTTTTCCTGACGAAAAATTATTTTACGGATTTGAAGAATTAGATTTTGATCTCAGATTAAAAAACGCTGGCTATACTTTAATTGCAGATGCACAACTTTACAAGCGCAACAGGATACATCACAATCGAATTGGTTACAAAGTAATACGAGGACAAAAAAAACCAACGGAGCGATTGTGGAGAGAATATTATTCCACGAGAAATTTATTGATTATTATAAAAAAGCAAAAGTCGTACCTCACGTTATTTTCGTTTGTCATAAAAAGTTTAACTAAATCTATTATTGGCTTTAGATACGGCTTCAAATATGGAATAAAAAATTTTCAATTTATAAACAAAGCCATCTTTCATTTTTTTATTGGCACAACAGGAAAGCTGCATTCAGGCAGTTAAAAAATAATTGGATACCATGAAAGTACTTTTCACGATAGACAGTTTACAACAGGGCGGGGCAGAGCAAAGTATTGCGCATACCATAAAATATTTTTCTAAAGATATTGAGGTAAGTATTTTATACTTCTATCCCAAGTCTGATTTATTAAAAACGTATCAAGAGTTGGGTTGCAATATTATTTCCATGAATTTGCAAGGAAAATATGAATGGAGAAAAGCCATTCAGGGTATGATAAAAGTATTAAAAGAAATCAAACCTGATATTGTAGTAACATCTTTATACAGAAGCAATATTATCAGTAGAGTAGCCTGTAGATTAACTGGCACAAAACTTATCGGAACCTTTGTTGATGACAGTTATAATATAGAAAGAAGAAGAACTTTTAAAGGCATTGGTTTGCTCAAATACCAATATACCTGGTTTCTGGATCGAATAACCTCTTTCATTCCATACGCATGGATATCCAACAGTAAATGCATTGGAGAAAACAATGCAAAAAAATTAGGATTACCTCTTTCAAAAATTAAAGTTGTTTATAGAGGAAGAAACAGTTCAGTTTTTCATGAATGGAAAATGCCGGACTTGACTGAATTTAAGTTTGTAACGATAGGAAGACTTTATGAAAAAAAAGGTTATCCCGAATTGATAGAAGCATTTTCTATTGTTTCAAAAATTTACAAAAATACTACGCTTGTGATTTATGGAGAGGGCTCTTACCGAAAAGAAATGGAGAAGCAAATTGCTTTTTATCATTTAGAGGATAAAATCACTTTAGCCGGTAATGTTCCAAATGCATGGATGAAAATTTATGAGTCTCATTGTTTTGTCTTTCCATCACGATTCGAGGGATTTAGCGGAGCTTTGGTAGAAGCCATGATGACAGGGATTCCCATTATTTCCAGTGATATACCAATGAATTTAGAAGCAGTTGAGCATCGTAAAACTGCGTTGGTTCATCAATTAAAAAACGTAAAAGATTTATCGGAAAAGATGCAAGACATGATTACTAATTATCCTTCAATGATTCAGATGGGAACCAGCGCAAGAGAAGTAGCGATAGATAAATTTGATATCAAAAACATTGCAAGTCAATATGAAGGTTTATTGCGACAGTTTGTAAAGGAAAAAAGGTAAGTTGTAATTTTAAAATGAGAATACTTCAAATCATACAAAGAAGTCAGTTGAGAGGTGCAGAGATCTTTGCCTGTCAATTAAGCGAACAATTGCAAAATCAAGGTCATCAAGTTGATATGTTAGTCTTGTTTGGAGAAAAGTCAAGCGTTTTTGCCTTCCCGTTAGCCTTCCATTTTTTAGAAGCTGATGAAAAAAGTCGTTGGTTTGATTTTAAAGGGTACAAAAAATTATCAAACTTTATTAAAAGTGGAAATTATGATATTGTACAAGCCAATGCAGGAGACACTTTAAAATATGCTACACTTTCCAGGAAATTATTTGGATGGAAATCCACATTGGTTTTTAGAAATGCCAATAAGATCAGTGACTTTTTAAAAAGTTTGGTAAAGCGAAAGCTTAACACTTGGTTGATGAAAGAAGTTGATTACGTTGCTTCTGTAAGTGAGGAGTGTATGATTGATTTTAAAAGTACTTTTCCTTCATTTGAGCAGCGAATTGCAACCTTGCCTATTGGTGTGAAAACAGAACACGTAATGCCATATTCATCATTAAACGACATTGGCATTAATGGTGAAGGTCCTTTTATTATTAACGTTGCAGGGTTTGTTCCAGAAAAAAATCATGTAGGTTTGATAAAGATATTTTCAAAAATATTAGTATCATTTCCCACTGCTAAACTTTTATTGGTTGGTGAAGGAAAGTTAAAAGATAGTATAGCGCAATTGGTTGATGAAATGCAAATAAAAGACTCCGTAATTTTTTTGGGTAGGAGAAATGATGTGTTGAAAATTATGGGTTGTTGTCATGCTTTTGTTTTACCTAGTTTGATAGAGGGACTACCTGCAGTAATACTTGAAGCATTTACAAAAAAAATTCCTGTTGTAGCTTATAATATTGGCGGCATAAAAGAAATTGTCATCAATAATAAAACAGGATGGCTGATTGAAAAAAATAATGAAGATGAATTTATTGCTGCCTTAAATGAATCTTTGAGTAAGCCAACTGAACAAATCAAAAATAGCGCATATGCTTTAGCGGTAAAAGAATATGCTATTGAAGTAATTGCGTTAAAATTTATAAAATTCTACAAGCAGTCTTTGGGTTAGTTATTAGTTCAGACTTGCTAAATATTCCTTCGCTTTCTCCAAATCTTCTGGAACATCTATCTTAACTCCTTCGTGCTCGGTAAGTACCATTTTCAATTTCACCCCATTTTCTAAATATCTCAGGCATTCGATTTTTTCTATAATTTCTAATGGCGTCATTGGCCATTTCGTAAACTGCATTAAGGCTTCTTTTCTAAAGGCGTACACGCCAATATGTTCAAAATAAGTAGGAATAATTTCCTGGTCTCTGTGAAAAGGAATCACACTTCTGCTGAACAGCAGTGAATTATTTTGTTGATCTACCACAACTTTCACATAATTAGGATTGCTTACAAGTGTCATGTCCTTGAATGTTTTCATAACCGAGGCCACCTGAACAGTTTCATTGTCAAACGCATTTAGTAATTTAGCCAAGGTCTCTTTATCGATAAAAGGTTCATCGCCTTGTACATTAAGAATAAGATCTGCATCCATATGTTCCACTGCTTCTGCTATTCTATCACTACCACTTTCGTGATTTTTTTTACTCATCACGGCCCTTCCTCCATTTTCCACAATTTCATTGAAAATTATTTCGCTGTCTGTTGCCACAACGACTTCATCAAATAGATTCGTTGCGAGTGTATTCTCGTAAGTGTGTCGTATAACTGTTTTATTTCCAAGCAGTTGCATGAGTTTAAAAGGAAATCTAGTGGCCGCATAGCGCGCTGGGATGATGGCGATTTTTTTCATGAGAGACAAATATAAATCAATAATGAGTTTATAGAAGTGTAAACATATGCGTGTTTACAATAAATTCATATATAAAATGTTTTATTTGGTAAAATTCCCGATCAATCTGTTATGGAGGTTCGGCAGATTTAACTACTTTGTATAATACAGGTGGATTAAATCCTTTATGGACGCTAAATAATAATTCTGTATACAATCCATATCATATAAATATCAACGGCAATTATCAACTAACGGTAACCAATATATTTTGTTGCAGCACATCAGCTTCAATTCATTTTACAATACATCCAGAAGTAATTGCTGTTGCAAGCAATGATGATAATATTCTTATAAACACTTCTTACCAACTGAATGGTAGCGGCGGAATAAATTATTTATGGTCACCAAGCTATTTATTAAACAACCCTACGATTCAAAATCCAACAACAGTATTAAATCATGATACCAGATTTTACCTGACGGTTAATGGATGCCCATGGTTGTACAGATATAGATTCTGTATTGATAAAAGTTTATGATGGACAAACCTTCTATGTACCCAATGCCTTTACCCCAGATGGCGACGGTTTGAATGATGTATTCCGACCAACATATGTTGGCCTAAAGAATCTTGAATATTTCAGAGTATACAATCGTTATGGTCAGTTGATGTTTGAAACCAACGATATTGGACGGGCATGGGATGGACGATTCAAAGGGATAATGCAAAACCTGGATAATTATATATTTGTTTTAAAAGGTATAGATAAATACAATAAGGAGAAGTTTATGAAAGGGAATGTGATGTTGTTGAGGTAGAATGTTTGTTATTGGTTATTTTGTAGAATTGTTGTATTTTGTCCCGATTAAAATGTTCCATAAAAGACAGTCACTTACCTGCAAGGCTATTTAGGATTCAATTTAAATTTAGTTTCCTATAACCCTAATATTTACCTTGAATACATATTATTTGTAATCATGGTTATTCTTTAATGTGAATAATATTTTTTATCAAGAATCATAACCAATGAAAAGTTTTTGTTTTATCTTTTTTTCAGCTCTGTTTTTTTCAGTTGAAGTTTTTTCGCAGGAAAAATTGTCGAACGATATCATGCAACTAGAAAAAACAATCGAGTTTAAAAAAAACTCACAAATTCAAGAAAATCAACCTCAGAAAAACACTAATGAGTATCAAAAAAATCAAATAAACAGGTATAATATCCTTTATGATTTTAATACTATGACTGATGAGGTAAAGCAGAAAATTTCGTATAACAAGTATAATAATTTACCTATTACTGAAGGTATAATTAAGTCTTACAACATAAGATTAAATAGCATTGCTAATAAATCTGATTTCGAATCTTTTTTGTCTTTATTAAAGAAAATTAAGGGATACGTAAATGCAGAGTATGTTAAGGATCAATTGGTCATTTTGTACATTCAGCCTGAATACTCATCAATTGAGTTAAAGGAGTTTTTTGAAAAAGAAAATATCAGGGTTGACTTTCTTGATGAAAAATATTTAATTGATAAATTAAAATAAGAATGAAATTATTCTTCTCGCTCATTTCTTCTATACTCATTTTTCTCTTTACGGCTAATGGGCAGAGTATTAACATGTCAAATGGGACTGTTACTAACCCTTGCTCTTACACGACTTTTTATGATAATAACGGAACATCTAATTATAACAAAAATCAAAATATAACCACTACATTTTGTGCGCCATCCGCGCAATATATTTATTTCAATTTCAGTCAATTTGCACTAGAGAGTAAAGACACTCTTAAAGTATATAATGGTGCTACATCAACTGCTCCATTAATTGGAGCTTTCACTGGCACTATAAGTCCTGGATTTGTAACATCGGCACCGGGTGGTTGTTTAACTTTTGTTTTTACGTCAAATGCAAACGGTCAGGATATTGGATGGGTCTCGAGTATAACTTGTTCTACATTAGCTCCTCTAAGCCCAACAAACGATAATCCATGTAATGCAATACCATTGGCTGTTAATAGCAATTGCAGTTTCTCAAGCTATTCAAGTGTAAATGCAACAACTACTCAAGGAGTTTCAAATCCAACTTGTGGTTCTTATGCAGGAGGAGATGTTTGGTTTAGTATCGTTGTTCCTGCAAGTGGTTCGTTGATTGTTGATGCGAACTTCGGAACTGTAACAGATGGAGCAATGGCTTTATATACAGGCACTTGCAGTAGTCTTACACAAGTTGCTTGCGATGATGATGGTAGTGCGAATGGCCTAATGCCATTGATTCAACAATCTGGTTTAACACCTGGAACTACAGTATTTATAAGATTTTGGACAAGAGGCACCAATAACAATGGCACATTCTCATTATGTGCGCAACAAGGCATTACATGTAATGCTTCCAACACAAATGGATCTTGTGTAACAGCCGACCCTGTTTGTACAGGTGTTTCATACGATTATTGTAATTCAATAAATATTCCATCTTTAGGAGGAGGCGGTATTTATGGTTGTTTAGCATCTTCGCCCAATCCTTCTTTTTATTTTATAAATATTGCTCAATCTGGGCCTGTCAATTTTCAAATTTCTCAACAAACAAATACTGGCGTTGGAATTGATGTAGACTATATCATTTGGGGGCCATTTTCAAGTCAAGCAAATATGTGTGGAAACTTGTTATCCACAAACATTGTTTCTTGCAGTTATTCAACGGCTGCAATTGAAAACGCCTCAATACCGAATGCTATTGCGGGACAGTGGTACATGGTATTGATTACTAACTTTTCAAATGTATCAGGGGTTGTAAATTTTACGCAAACTAATACTACCACTGCCGGAGCAGGATCAACGAATTGCAATGTTTTAACTGTAAATCCCAGCGCTTGCACGGGGGGGTATTATAATATATCAGGAAACATTGTAGCTCCTTCTGCATCAACATTATCAGGAACTTTAACCATAACAAATTCATGTGGAGGAATTACAACGATTAACTCTCCTTTTACCTCTCCTATATCCTATTTAATTCCAAATATTTGTGGAAATGGAAATTCTTGCACAGTATCAGCAACATTTTCTGATGTTGGAGCACCTATAGTATTACCTGCCACTTATTCTGCCCCAAGTTGTAATTCTTTGGCAGTATTACCCGGAGTTTGCTCTTCTGGAACATATGTTTTATCTGGAAGTTTAACCACAGGTTGTTTACCGGCTACAGGTACATTAACAATTTCAAGTTCTTGTGGTGGTAATGTAATTTTTAATACACCTTTCACAAGTCCATTGAGTTGGTCTTTGCCAGCATCTTCTGGAAATGGTGGTAGTTGTACAGTTTCAGCTGTTTATTCTGCTGCAGGAGCTCCAATCATTACACCAATTACTTTCACAGAACCAACATGCTGCGGGGTTTCTGCAGGCACAATTTATACAACAGTAACAAATGGAATAAAAACTATACTTCCAAATGGAACAACTCAAGTTGTGCTTTGTCAATCCGGTACTGTTAGTTTGATAAGTGCAAATGATTTTACCATGCCAACTGCAGGGTGCGCTAATTGTGTCCCGGAACTGATGTATGTCATCTATAATTCTTCTGGCCCGACAGGACCAAATCCATCTGTAGACCCCAACTGGACAGGGTATTTTTGGACGGGACAAGATTTTCCTGGTACTAACACGGAGTTTCTAAACACTAATATTTCAGGCGACTGTTCTCCAATTTTAAATTTACCACTTGCAACAGGGCATGTCTCAACAAATGATCCAACTAACACTTTGATTTTTGTTCCAATTACATCCGACAATGGAAATGATGATAATTCAAACTCGATAGGATTTGACACTAATGCTGATGGATGTTTTAATATTGGATCACCAATATCTATTACTTATTTAAATCCTATCAATTTTTTAACGAAAAACAATTGTAATGGTTCTATTTCAATTGATATTTCAGGAGGATTTCCTGAATTTTTCCCTTCTTTGTATACCATAACTAATACTGGATCAGGAATTCTAAATACAACAGTTGCTTCATCAGGTGGCACGGTTGTAATATCCGGGCTACTTACTGGACAATCTTATTCTATAAGTGTTGCAGATAGTACAGGATGTCCTGTAACATACAATGGTGTTTACAATGGTCCTCCGGTTGTAAATATTTCTCCAGCCTTTAGTACAATTTGTGTTGGCCAATGTGTAAATCTTACAAGCACCATTAGTTCAGGTGTTGCTAATTCTAACACTACGCTTTCAAATTCAGCTTGTGCTATTATCCCAGATGCTGGTGCTGATGCAAATATATCAGTTGGAACTTGGGCCGCATCAACTATCAATGCAACCGGTTATTGTGGATCTACTTTTTCAAGTGGCGACAATCTTGTTGTTTGTTTAAATATCCAACATACATTTGATGCAGATTTGAATATTTTTTTACAAGCTCCAAATGGAGCGATTGTAAAATTAAGCGACGATAATGGAGGTATAGACAATAATTATACAAATACATGTTTTTCAATGACTGCTGCAACATTAATAACAGCAGGTACCGCACCATTTTCTGGCACATTCAGACCAGAAGGTGATATGAACACTACTTTCAATGGTACTGCAATAAATGGTGTATGGAAATTATGGATTTCAGATGATTTAGCAGGTGATGTTGGGAACTTATTAAACTGGTCACTAACTATTGTAAACAAAAACACTTATGCATATTCTTGGACGCCAACTGCAGGATTATCTGCAACCAATATTTTAAATCCTAATGCATGTCCAACATCTTCTACAAGCTACATCCTTTCTGCAACAAATTCTTGCGGCTGTGTTACTTCCGATACGGTTGACATCACTGTAAACGCTACAATCATTACACCCACTTTTGATCCAATTGGTACTATTTGTCAAGGGTCAAGTCTCTCCGCTTTATCAACAACATCAAATGAAGGAATTACCGGAGCATGGAGCCCTGCATTAAATAATAACGCAACAACAACATATACCTTTACACCAGGTGCTGGGCAGTGTGCTACAACTGCTACATTGACGATTACAGTTAATTCATCAGTAACTCCCACATTCACACTGCCAACATCAATTTGCAGTGGAGCAACGCCCCCGATATTATCAGCAACTTCAAATAATGTACCTCCTATAACAGGAACATGGACCCCAGCACTTGTTAGTAACACAACAACAGGTACATATACATTTCACCCAACACCGATTTCAGGACAATGCTTTAAAGACACTACCATAACAATTACAGTAAATGAAGTTCCTATAATTTATGCCCATGGCACAAATCCTACTTGTAACCTTGCACCATGTAATGGAATTGCAACAGTAGATGTAGTTGGGGGAAAACGAAATTATACTTATAGTTGGAGTAACGGAGGTACAACAGATTCAATAAAAGGGATATGCGCAGGAAATTATACGGTAATTGTTACTGATGCAAATGGATGTAAGTCAAGTTCGTTTACTTCTGTAAGCGGATGTTTTCAGATACAGAGTATTTTGGTGGATGCTTGTTATTCAAATGAACAACAACAGGAGATGGTTTTTCTTCAAGTTGGACAAAATCCACTTGATATATCTTCACCCACAATTAAATTGCCAAGTAATACATGGCAGGGATATTGCACAAATCCAACATTTATTGCAAATGTCAATGCTACAATTACTGGTGGCGGAGTGTTACTTCCTGCTCCAGTGCCCTCTCCTCCCGGAACTGGAATACTACCCGCAAATGCAAATGTTGTTATTCTTACAAGTAATGTTCCTAATGTTTCTGGCAATAGTTTCAAAGATTTGAAAGACACATTGTATGTAATTTTTCAATGTCAATCAACTAATACAGCCGCACAATTTTTAAATTATAATCCAAGCTCAAGTAATTTTAATAATCCTCGACAATTGATAGTTAGTTTCGGCTCAAGCTGTACAGACACAGTATCCTATATTCCCAGTCAATTAGTTACTTCGTTGGGTGTGCCTGGTGAAGAGGATGGGGCTTATGTAAATTTCTCACAAAATGGTACACCAACTTATTTAAACAATGGTTGTAAAATACCTTACACAATACAAAGCGATACAGTAAAACTTACTGCACCTAATCCAGTACAGCCATTGTTTAATAGTATTGGTCCGATATGTCAAGGAGCAACACCTGTACCTACAATGTTCTCAAACATCTCAACTAATGGAATAACCGGAACTTGGAGTCCATTAGCAATCAATACAAATATAACAACAGATTATACGTTTACTCACACCGCTGGAACTTGCTCAAAGGATACAACGATAAGGGTGGTGGTGAATAAAAAAACAGACTCTACGAACAGTTTAAGTTTATGTAAGGCAGCGTCATCAGTAACGTTTATGGGCTTTTTGGTAAATCCATCGCTGATTACCAAGGATACATTGTTTACCAAAACGATACCGAATGCGGCTGGATGTGATAGTGTGGTGAAGGTAAACTTCAAATTAAAAACACAAACAGACTCTACGAACAGTTTAAGTTTATGTAAGGCAGCGTCATCAGTAACGTTCATGGGCTTCGTGGTAAACCCATCGCTGATTACCAAGGATACATTGTTTACCAAAACGATACCGAATGCGGCTGGATGTGATAGTGTGGTGAAATTGAACTTCAAATTAAAAACGCAAACAGACTCTACGAACAGTTTAAGCTTGTGTAAGAACGCTACACCACAAACCTTCATGGGCTTCGTGGTAAACCCATCGCTGATTACCAAGGATACATTGTTTACCAAAACGATACCGAATGCGGCTGGATGTGATAGTGTGGTGAAATTGAAATTCAAATTAAAAACGCAAACAGACTCTACGAACAGTTTAAGTTTATGCAAGGCTGAGCCATCACAAACGTTTATGGGCTTTTTGGTAAATCCATCGCTGATTACCAAGGATACATTGTTTACCAAAACGATACCGAATGCGGCTGGATGTGAT
>CALQJH020000001.1 GCA_943330835.2 Candidatus Kuenenia stuttgartensis | reverse complement strand
TTTTTTACATACAGTGTATGTGACTGAGGGTTAGCGAAGCTTTGTCTTGTGTAGAAAGATATTTTAATCTAATGAATAAAGAATTGATTTATAAAAATAGAATCTGGAAAAATTCTTTGAATTAATAACCAGGTAAAATAAACGAGTTTAGGAAAATTGAAAAATGGAGGAAACGTTATTTTGGCATGTAGTTTATACCCGACCTCGCTGGGAAAAAAAGGTTGCCAGAATCCTTGATGAAAAGGGGATTGAGAATTATTGTCCCCTGAACAAAGTTGAAAAGCAGTGGAGTGATCGTAAGAAAATAATATTTGAACCGCTGTTTAAAGGATATGTATTCATCAGGATAACTGATGATAAAAAGTGGAATATTAAATTAATAGATGGAATTATAAGTTATGTGTATTTCCTTGGAAAACCTGCGGTCGTCAGAGATGAGGAAATAGAGACAATAAAAAAATTCCTAAATGAATTTAAAAGCATAGAAGTATCTGATAATCAATTAAAAGAGAAGGATGCTGTAATAATAAATAGAGGCGTATTAATGAATTATAAAGGAGTTGTACTAGAGATTTTGGGAAATAAAGCCCGTGTAAAAATTGATAGTATGGGGGTAAGCTTGAGCGCTGTTTTTGATAAGAAAAGTCTTACACACTAAATTTTTATTTAAAGATTTTTATAATTTACTGAACATTTTCAAGAAATATTATTAATTTACTTGCTCAATTTTAATTAGATGAAACTTACTGACAAAATTTATATAGCCGGCCACAACGGCTTAGTTGGAAATTCCATACTAAGATTGCTCAGAAAAAAAGGGTACACAAATATCATAACCCGTACCTCAGAGGAGCTAGACCTCAGGGATCAGCAAATGGTTAATGGTTTTTTCGAGGCAGAGCAACCATCTTATGTTTTTTTAGCCGCAGCCAAAGTTGGTGGCATAATGGCTAATAAAAATTTCCCTTCCGATTTTATTTATGATAACTTAAGTATTCAAAATAATGTTATTCATGCTTCTTATAAATGGGGTGTAGAAAAATTATTGTTTTTAGGAAGCAGTTGTATCTATCCCAAGAATTCACCTCAGCCCATAATGGAAGATTATTTAATGACGGGCTATCTGGAACCTACAAATGAGCCTTATGCGATTGCTAAGATTGCAGGAATCAGAATGTGCCAGGCATACAAGAAACAATATGGATGTAATTTCATTAGCATTATGCCACCTAATTTATATGGAATTGGGGATAATTATAACCTTCAGAATGCACATGTTTTGCCAGCACTTTTAAGGAAATTTCATGAAGCTAAAATTAATAATCAAAAATCAGTAGTGGTTTGGGGTACAGGAAAACCAAGAAGGGAGTTTCTTTTTGTTGATGATGCAGCAATGGCATGTTACTTTTTAATGCAGAAATACGACTCGTCGGAAATTATAAATATTGGAACCGGATTGGATCATACAATCATGGAAATGGCAACTTTAATCAAAAAAATTACCAACTATTCTGGTACAATTGAATTTGATGAGTCAAAGCCAGATGGAACTCCACGCAAATTACTCAATGTTGACAAAATTAATAAGCTGGGTTGGCAGTCAACCATAGATTTAGAAGCAGGATTGCAAATAACTTACAACAATTTCGAAGAAAATTATTTGTATTATACCAGTCCAAAAAATACCAGAAATCTTAAGTTGATAAATGTGTAGAATTTCAGGTTTGGTTAATTACAGTATTCCGGTTTCTCTGAAACAACAAATGGTTGAGGGAATGTGTGATGTCCAAAAAAATGGCGGACCTGATGATGGTGGAGTTTATGTTTCCGATGATGAAAATGTAATTTTGGGAAACAGAAGACTCGCGCTTCTAGACCTTAGTTCATCCGGGCATCAGCCGATGCATTATAAAAACAGGTTAACGATTACCTACAATGGTGAATTGTACAACTTCCCTTCACTGAAAAAAGAACTTCAGCATCTCGGACATTCTTTTGAAAATCACACTGATACAGAAGTAATACTTGCAGCTTTTGACGAATGGAATACTAATTCATTTTCAAAGCTTGAAGGAATGTTTGCATTTTCACTTTATGATAAGCAAGAGAATCATGTTTACTTAGTCAGGGATTCAGTTGGTATAAAACCCCTCTATTATTCACTTGCTAATGGTGGTTTATCATTTGCTTCAGAGGTAAGGGCTTTTAAATCGATTGATTATTCCTGGAAGGAAAATGAATACTGGCAAGTTTATCTGATGGCTTACGGCCATATTCCAGAACCGTATACAACTTATGAAGAAATTTTATCGCTGCATAAAGGTTCTTTTTTAAAGTTTGATATAAGTACAAGGCAATCGCATACTCAGTCGTTTGGCCATTATAATTACAGCAGCCAGATTTTAAAGGATGTTCCACTAACCTCAATGATCAGAAATGCAATTGAGAAATCTGTTGGAAGCCAGCTCCTCGCAGATGCTCCATTAGGTATTTTTTTGAGTGGTGGCATAGATTCAAGCATATTGGCTTTGACAGCATCTAAAGTTCAGAACAAGAGTTTAAACTGTCTTTCATTATATTTTAATGAAGAAGGTTTTTCTGAAAAAAAATACCAGGATCTGGTTTTACAAGAAATCAGTTGCTCGAGTCATCAATATCTTTTATCAAAGGAAATTTTTAATGAATCATTTCCTGATGTTTTAAAAGATATGGATCTTCCAAGCTGCGACGGTATTAACACATGGTTTATTAGCAAATATGCTCATGAACTTGGTTTAAAAGCTGTACTATCGGGGATTGGAGCTGATGAATTGTTTGGCGGTTATCCTTCTTTTAAAAGGATGGAAATTGCAGAGAGATTAAGATTGTTGCCTGGCTTTCTTTTGAATTCATTTAGCAAGAGCAAGCAAAAGAAGTTTAACAGACTTTCATATTTGAATATTGATGGGATTAAAGGTCTTTATCTTTTTCTCAGAGGTCAGTTTAATATTTCTGAAATAGCCCGCTTTCTTGATGCAGATGAAAAACAGGTTTGGAAAATTCTCAATGATACTCCAGTTATGGGAGATGTTTCTAATCTTGAAAATAGAAATAGGGCAAGCTGGATGGAATTCAATATGTATATGCAGAATCAATTATTAAGAGATGCAGATGTAATGAGCATGGCGCATAGCGTAGAAATAAGGGTGCCTTTTCTCGATCATGAATTGATAAACCTGGCAATGTCTGTTAGTCCGGATGTTAAGTATGCCGGACAAAGACCGAAACAACTTTTGATAGATTCTTTCCGCGACATATTACCCGAACCGGTTTGGAACAGGCCTAAAATGGGATTTAGTTTTCCATTTTCCAACTGGATTAAAAATAATAGTTTCGTTGATACTTTAATGATTCAGGGAGATTCAAACTCCCGCACTTATTATAATAAATTTCTTAATGGAAATTTACATTGGTCTCAAATGATGTCATTGATTATTATGAGAAGCCGTAATGAAGAATAACCGTATTTTATTTCTCACATTAAGGGTTTTTTCCGCAACTGGTGGAATTGAAAAAGTATGCAGGATAATTGGGAAGCTGCTTTTCGAAATGACTTTTTCTGGAAATAAGAAATTTGATATTTATTCATCCCACGATTCTTCAGTTGCTGCAAAAGAAAATAAATATTTTCCCAATGAGTTTTATAGAGGTTTTGAAAATCACAGGTTAAATTTCATCTGGAGTTCATTTCGCAAAGGGATAAAATCAGATGTTGTATTATTAAGTCATATCAATCTTTTACCAGTAGGCTGGTTAATTAAAATATTTTCTCCCTCAACACGAATCATTTTAATCGCACATGGAATAGAAGTTTGGTATCTTCCTCTTGGCTTTAAAAAAAAGATGATAAATGCTTGTGATAAAATAATCTGTGTAAGTCAATTTACAAAAGACAAGATCACGGAATTGAAACTTGCAAAAGAAGAAAAATGTATAGTAATAAACAATTGTTTAGATCCATATTTGCCAGCAATTAATACATCGCATAAACCAAAAGAACTTCGTGAAAAATACGGGTTCAATGAAACAGATAAGATTCTTTTTACTTTAACCAGAATGGAAGCATCGGAGCGTTATAAAGGCTATGACAGAGTGATGCATGCTATTGCTGAATTAAAAAAAGACATTCCCGAAATAAAATATGTTATTGGAGGAAGCTACGAAACAAAAGAGAAAGATTACATAGATGCATTAATTAAAGATCTGGGGATTACAGAAAATGTTGTAATGACAGGCTTTATACCAGATGAGAAGTTGAGTGATTATTTTCTTTTGGCAGACCAGTATATTATGCCGAGTTATAATGAAGGATTTGGTATCGTTTTTATTGAGGCAATGTATTATAATTTGCCTGTTATTGCCGGCAATAAAGACGGATCTGTTGATGCATTGCTAAATGGTAAATTAGGGATTCTTATAGATCCAATGAATATCCTTGAAATAAAAAATGCTATTAGAAGGAATTTCAATAATAATGAAAAAATAAATCCGGATAGAAATTTATTGATGTCTAATTTCGGATATGAGCATTACAAAAAAAGATTTGAATCAATTCTTATAAATTGATTTATTAAAATGAGCAGTACAACAAACAAGAAAAACAATAATGCCGAAAGCTGGGATTTAGTTCTGAAGCCCGGAAGAGCTGAGAAGAATTATTGGAAAGACATCTGGCGTTACCGTGAGTTGTTTTATATTTTAAGCTGGAGAGATATTAAAGTCAGGTACAAACAAACTGTGTTGGGTGCAGCATGGAGCATTATAAGACCGCTTCTAACCACTATAATCTTTACAATTGTATTTAGTAAAATAGCCAAGCTCAGTAATCCAGGTAATGCCCCATATGCGCTAATGGTTTTTGCAGGAATGTTGCCATGGCAATTTTTTAGTAATGCATTGAGTGAGTCCAGCAATAGTTTGGTGGGTAATGCAAACCTGATTACAAAAGTGTATTTTCCAAGATTAATAATTCCTGCGAGTTCTGTAATTACAAGTTTAGTAGACTTTGGAATTTCATTTGGCATCTTAATTATTATGATGTTCTGGTATCATTATATTCCTTCATGGCATATTGTTTTTTTACCAGTATTTATATTTCTTGCATTTGTTTGTGCATTTGGAGTTGGATTATATTTAACGGCAGTAAATGTAAAGTACCGTGACTTTAGATACATCATTCCATTTATCATACAATTTGGATTATACATTACGCCGGTAGGATTTAGCAGTAGTTTGATTTCTGAAAAATGGAAATTATTATATTCTATGAATCCTATGGTAGGTGTTATAGACGGATTTCGGTGGTGTATATTGGGAGATACAATGAATTGGAATTCTTTTATTTTTTCTGTGTTAATTTCCTTTCTTTTTTTATTTTTAGGAGTAGTTTATTTCAGAAAAATGGAAAGAACATTTGCAGATAATATTTAAATAAAAACTTTTGTCAAAAATTATTGAAGTTCGTGGGCTCTCAAAAAGTTACATCATAAATCATGAGGGTAAAGAGAGTTATACAGCGCTGAGGGATGTAATAGCAAACAAAACAAAGAAAATATTTTCATTTCCTAAATGGAAAGCAGCCCCATCTGTAACTAAAGAAGAATTTTGGGCATTAAAGGACATTGATTTTGATATTGAACAAGGTGATCGTGTAGGCATTATAGGTAGGAATGGCGCGGGCAAAAGCACTTTATTAAAAATATTGTCAAGGATTACTGAACCCACAACTGGAACCATTAGTATTAAGGGTAGAATTGCTTCATTACTTGAGGTAGGTACAGGCTTTCATCCTGAGTTGTCTGGAAGAGAAAATATTTATTTGAATGGCGCCATTCTTGGAATGAGCCGCTCAGAAATCAAAAAACATTTTGATGCCATTGTTGATTTTGCGGAAGTAGAAAAGTTTCTTGATACTCCTGTAAAAAGATATAGCAGTGGAATGTATGTTCGTTTAGCCTTTGCCGTTGCCGCACATCTTGAACCTGAAATTTTAATTATAGATGAAGTGTTAGCCGTTGGTGATGCGCAGTTTCAAAAGAAATGTTTGGGGAAAATGGAGGATGTGAGTAATAATGAGGGAAGAACAGTATTGTTTGTTAGTCATAATATGGGAGTGGTTTCACAACTTTGCAATAAAGGAATTCTTTTAAATAAAGGGAATATTGAAAGTGCCGGAAGCATAGATTATATTATTGAAAATTATATAAATTTCAACAATACCACTACTGAAGGTTATTATTATGATGAAGCAAAATTAAAGAGCAAGGTTAATTATATAAAAAGTATAGTTTTAAGAAATTCGGAAAATGTGGCAAAATCTGAATTTACTTTTAATGAAAGAATAAGAGTTGATTTTGTGATGCAAATAAATGAAGATATTCCCAATCTCCTAATTGGTATAGGGATTCAAGATAAACTACAAAATAGGGTGTCAACCATTTTAAAATCGGTTTCATTTTTTAATAAAAATGAAAAGAATGAAATTCATGGTTTTGTTGATTTGCCTTCAAGTATTATTGCGCCTAATTATTATTCATTAGTGGTGGCAATATGGGCAAAGGATCTGGTTATAAGTGATATTCAAGAAAATATTTGTCCATTCAGAATTCATGATAATGGATCTGAATTTGCTTTGTATGAAGGCTATGATTATGGCTCTGTTTTATTAAATCCCAATTGGCATAATGCTTAAAAAAATTGTAAAAAGAATATCTTATTTTTTTTATAAAATAGGATATTTCGAATCGGTCAGAATTGAATCAGAAAAACGACAAAAGCGTTTAAATGAAATGGCTTTGATTGGAGAGAATGTATGGATTGCAGGCGAAGCGTTAATTTTAAACAACGCTCATCCAAAAGAAAAATTAAGTATCGGGAAAAATTCAAGAATAATGGGAAGTTTACTGTTATTTGATTTTGATGGAGAAATTGAAATAGGCGAAGATTGTTTTATAGGTCCGGACACCAGAGTTTGGTCGGCAAAAAAAATTAAAATTGGTTCAAGAGTCTTGATTGCTCATAATGTAAACATTCATGATAACATTTCTCATCCTTTGGATGCTCATGAAAGGTATCAGGAAAATTTGTATTTCGTTAATACAGGCATTCACACAAAAACAGACATCAAGCCTGCAGCAATAATAATTGGTGATGATGTTTGGATAGGGTTTAATGCAACTATAATGAGAGGAGTAAAAATTGGTGAAGGCGCCATTATTGGAGCCAATACACTTGTGAAAGAAGATATAGCTCCCTGGACTGTCAATATTGGTAATCCATCAAAGGTTATTAGAACAATGGAGCCAAATAAATAAAGTAATAAAAATTAAATCAGGTACTTTGAAAATTCTAATCTTAGGTGCTGAAGGTTTTATTGGATCTCATTGTGTTTCTCATTTTTTGAATAATAATCACGATGTTTTTGGTGTAGATTTATATGAACAGCCTACAAAGCAATATACTTACCGAAAAGTATCAAGGCTGTCTTTTGAAATAGAAAACATCATTTCAGAAAATGATGTTGATTTAATAATCAACGCTTCTGGTAGTGGTAATGTTGGATTATCAATGAATCATCCATTGATTGATTTTGAATCAAATTGCCTTGATTTGATTAGAGTATTGGATGCCATCAGAAAATTTAGACCTAAGACTAAATTTATTCATTTGTCAAGTGCGGCTGTTTATGGTAATCCTAATAGATTACCTGTAAAAGAAACGGATGAATTAAAACCTTTATCGGCCTATGGTTGGCATAAGCTTATTTCAGAAAATATTTGTAAAGAGTATGTTCAACTTTATAATTTAAGCATTTCTATATTAAGGCCTTTTTCTGTTTATGGCAAAAGCTTAAAAAAACAGATCTTTTGGGATGCATATAAAAAAATAATTGACAATAATATTTCTCTTGAATTAATGGGGACTGGTAATGAGAGCAGGGATTATATCCATATCAATGATCTAGTAAAAGCAATTGAATTAGTTGCTCTTAATTCTCCGATGAATGGTGATGTATACAATGTAGCCAGTGGTATTGAAACATCAATTGCAAAAGCAATTCATATTTTTATTGAAAAACTCGATGTTAAAACAGCCATTACTTTTAACAATCAAGTCAGAAAAGGAGATCCTTTAAATTGGTGTGCTGATATTTCGAAGTTGAGATCCATTGGATTTGTATCCCCCATTTTAATGGAAGAGGGTTTGGTGGACCTGGCTTCATGGTTTAAAAATTTAAAAGCATGAGAAAGGTAAAAAAAATCGCCATTCTGGCACTAGGCGACGCTGGCTGGCAGGGGGGAATTCAATACACAACCAATCTTTTAAATGCACTTGACAAAGTTGAAAATAGCGGTGAAATAGAAATACATTTATTTAAAAAAGAATCACAGGTGTTTTCTGATATTTCAGATTTTACCACAGTAAATATTATTGTTCATCCTATTGAAACTTCCTTCAGATCAAAGAAACTGCTGAATAAACTATGGTGGAAATTTAATGAAATAATTTTCAATGATTATCACCGTAGATTCGTTGATTACTTTTTACAAAATAATTTTGATTTTGTTTTCCCCTCTAATATTCCATCAAAATATCGAAAAATAAATGTCGCATCTTGGATTGCAGATTTTCAGTATCATCATTTTCCAGATGGTGCTAGTACAAGTGTTACTTTGAAAGCTGAAAATCTTATTTCCGGAATTGCAAAAAACTCAAAAAAGATTATTCTTAGCAGCAATTTTTGCGAAAAAGATTGCCACCGTCTTTTCCCCTGTACAATAGGTAAAACTTTTGTGATGCCATTTTCGGTTTATATTAATCCTAAGTATTTACTAGAAAACAATTTAGATTGGGTTGTAAAAAAATATGAATTGCCAAAAAAGTATTTTATTGTTTCTAATTTGTTTGCACCTACAAAAAATCACAAAGTGATTTTTGAGGCAATGGGCTTATTGAAAAAGAAAGGTGTCATTGTAAATCTTGTATGTACCGGAAATATTGTTGACTATAGAAATGAAAGCTATGCAAATGATATTCTTCAAATGCTGACTGAGTATAAAATCAGAAGTCAGGTTTTTCTTCTTGGTTTGATTCCAAGATTAGATCAATTGGCATTATACAGAACAAGTACGGCTATGATACAGCCTTCTTTAAATGAAGGTTGGAGCACCTCTGTAGAAGAAGCAAAAGTTCTTGGAAAAGACATACTGACTGCTGATATTGAAGTACACAAAGAACAGATAATTGATAATCCTTTTCAGTTTAAATCCATTAATTCAGAAGATTTGGCATTGAAAATTGAAACAATTGTTCAAAATACAAAGGACTCCACATTTCCTGATATTCAAAAAGAAAAAAAAGCATTTCAATCATATCAGGAAAGTGTAAAATCGTTTGGGAATCGTTTTTTAGAAATCGCAAATACCTAATTTATTTATTTTGATAAACGTTACAAAATCATTTCTTCCTCCAATAGAAGAATACACTTCTTATTTACAAAAAATATGGGAAAGTGGTCATCTTACCAATCATGGTCCTTTCGTTTGTGAATTAGAAGAAAAATTAAAAAAATTATTAGGCGTAAAGCATTTTTTTTATGTAAATAATGGAACCATAGCTATTCAGATTGCATTAAAGGCATTGGATATAAAAGGTAAAGTGATTACGACTCCATTTTCTTATGTAGCAACATCCTCTTCAATTGTATGGGAAAATGCCGAACCGGTTTTTGCAGATATCTTTCCTGATGATTTAACTATTGATGTAAACGAAGTTGAGAAATTAATTACCCCTGATACTACCGCTATTCTGGCAACACACGTTTATGGTATTCCTTGTCATGTTAAGGAACTCGAATTGATTGCCAAAAAGCATCAATTGAAAATTATTTACGATGCAGCTCACGCTTTTGGTGTAGAGTATGACGGTACCTCTGTTTTGAATTTCGGTGATATTTCTACCTTAAGTTTTCACGCAACCAAATTGTTTCATACTGTTGAAGGAGGCGCCATTGTTACAAACGACGATGAACTGGCTCACCGCATAGCCTATATGAGAAATTTTGGTCACAATGGTCAAGAAGCTTTTTGGGGAGTAGGAATCAATGGAAAGGCTTCCGAATTTCATGCCGCTATGGGGTTGTCGGTACTTCCTTATTTTGAAAAAATTATAAATTCCAGAAAGGAGATTTCATTTTTATATGAACAGCTTTTTGAAGCATGTCAAATTAAATTAGAAAGACCTTCTTTAAAAAATGCAAGCACTTATAACTATGCCTATTTTCCGGTATTGTTTGAAAGCGAGGCTCAGTTGATTAAAGTTAGAGATGCATTAAATAATGAATCTATTTTTCCGAGAAGATATTTTTATCCTTCATTGAATAATCTTCCATATGTTCAAAACAGGCCAGTGCCTGTTACTGAAAATGTAGCGGTAAGAATTTTATGTTTACCACTTTATTATGATCTTTCTTCTACTGATGTTAAAAAAATAGTTGACATTATTGCTAATAATTTGAGTTGATATTACTTTCTGTCATTTTGTAGGATTTGTTATGATTGAAATAGTTAGGTTTATTTACAGGTGGATTAGATATCCTCAACAGCGAAGAAGGGTAGACTTGAATAAAATAGTAATGCCCATTCAAGATAGAGAAATTGAGATTCAATATAAAAAAGAAACAAAAAATCTGATTGTTTTTTTGGTGCCTGGAGGGCAATGGGAGCAGGGTAAAGAAAAGATCTCCGGTGGGCTTATTTCAATTTGTTCATTGTACCAGGAAACAGTAAAGTTAAAAAATATCCATAATGCTGAAGTTATTATGGTTACCCATAAAGAAGATGGACTAATTTGGAAATTTGAGAGTTTTGAAAATAATATTCAACTCTATAGAATAGATCAGTTAAGCAGCTACTTTAATAAAATAGATAATCTGCTTTTTCATTTGCCCGAATATTTAATTTCTAGATTTAAAAAAAACCTGGGTATTAAAAATGTTAATTGGCTGAAAACCATTCCCAATGTTCATTTTAATATAATGAATCAGAATATCAGATTAATGCCATCTGTCGATGTTGTAAATGGTTTAAAAAAATGGGCTAATAAAATCACCATTACCACGGCCCATCAGCGTTATTGTACATTGGAAAAAAGGAATTACTATGGTGTTCCCATACATAAATTTTCAGTTTGGATTAGCCCTGAGCAATATTATTTTAAAACAAAAGCTGAAAAAGAAAACTTAATCGTAGTATCTCCGGATCTTCATCCTTTGAAGTCTGAAATTCTTGAAAATATAAAAAATATAAAAGGAGTAGAGGTTAGAATCATTGAAAATCTGACCTATGAAGCGTATAAAAAATTAATTGCCAAAGCCAAATGGAGTCTAACTTTTGGTGAAGGATTGGATGGCTATTTTATAGAGCCTGTTTTTAGCGGAGCAATTAGTTTTGCTGTATATAACGAACTTTTTTTTACACCTGATTTCGGTTCGCTTCAAACTGTTTATAAGTCTATAGAAGAATTGAAAAACAAAATTGTAATAGATATCGAATTATTCGAAAACACAGAAATGTTTCAAGACTACCAAAAGACTCAGTTTGATTTATGTGCTCATTATTACAGCAAAAAGGAATACGAAAAGAATTTAGTTGATTTTTATTCAGGGAAATATACATATGAGTAATCATCCTTTAGTTACTATAATTACAGTTACCTATAATTCTTCTGCATTTGTAAAAGATGCTATAGTAATTGTTTTACAACAAAGTGTTGATGATTTTGAATATATAATAATTGATGATAACAGTACAGATAATACATGGGCTATTATAAATTCATATCACGACAATAGAATCTTACGGTTTAGAAATGAGTCTAATGTAGGAGAATATGAAAATAGAAATAAAGCAATTGGACTGGCCAAAGGAAAGTATATTGTTTTCGTTGATGGAGATGATGTTACATTAAACAGAGGCATTGAAATCGCAGTAGCTGAAATGAAATTGCACCCGGATTGTAGTTTTGGAATTGTTAAATCAGAAAATCCAAAATATATAGGTCCGCTCTCATTAACACCTGCTGATATATACAAGCTTGAATTTTTTGGAGGGGGCATTCTAAATTCGAGTTTGGCTAATAATATTTTCAGAACAGAAGCTTTAAAAAAGCATCATTTTTTGTTTGGTTATAAAAATTCAGATACATACACCAGGCTATTATTGGCACAGTTTTCGAATACTTTAATTTTGATTTTTCCGATTTCTGTTTGGAGGTTAACTGAAAATCAAACTTCCAAAAAGATAAATATCGAAAATCATTTATTACAGCGGATTCGTTTTTATCATGAAAAAATACTTCTAAATACTAATTTCGACTTGATAGATAAAACCGATTTCAAGCCTATTTATTATCTTAATTATTTCAAACTAATTGTTTATTATTTACAAAGGTTTAAACTTAAAAAAATAATACAAATAAGGAAATACAAATTAGATTCATTTTTCCCAGTATGTCAATTTCTCTCAAAAAAAGCAAGGTCAAATTATTGGGATGAATACAATTACAAAAACATCAATATTAAATTCAGAAATAAAAGATGAAGTTGCATATTGGTGTGAATGACAGGTTTTTAGAGATTTTTATTAATAACGCGAAAGAATCTTCTAATTTATCAGATCATCATTTTCTTATTTATGGGAATCCTGAATTGCCTTTTTCCGACAATTTTAGTTTTGAAAATTTGACTTTTGTAGATAAGTTGAATCATAGCGATGACATAATTGATAAAATAAATCAGTCGACAGTTATTTACATTCATTTTCTTTCAGAAGAAGTGTCACTTTTTTTATCAACTTTTGATTTGAGTAATAAAAAGTTAGTGTGGATTTTTTGGGGAACAGATGGCTTTAGTTTGCCTGAAATTTCGAAACAACTAAAAGATCCTGCAAGAAGTATTTTTTATAATTTGGCAAAGGATGTTCGTGATTATTTCTTTAAAAGAAAGTCTAAATCTGCAAAGTATCTGATTCTTCCGAAAATAAATTATTTCGCACATTATATTGACGAGGATTTTGAAATGATGAGAAGTCTTTTGGCAGAAGATGTTCAGTTTTTAAATTTTTCATATGGCGTCAACGAATCAATCATAATTGATAAACCATTGTTGGGAGATGATATATTGGTTGGTAATTCAGCATCCATTACCAACTACCACTTATTTGCGTTCAATAAAATAGAAGCAGGGCATTCAACTAGTAAAATTCATTGTCCTTTATCTTATGGTGGACAGCCTGATTATGTAAATCAAATGATTGCGGAAGGGAAAAAAAGATTTGGCACAAGGTTTATTCCTTACACTGAAAAAATGAAAAGTGCCGCCTTTCATAATATCGTTTTGTCGCAGGCTAAATTTGCATTTATGTGTAATAACAGATCACAGGCTTGGGGTAATATTATGCAATTATTATGGCAAGGTTCTTCTGTTTTTATGTTGAAACAAAATAATTTATTTAAATTTCTAAAAAGAAATGGCTTTCATGTTTTTGATGCTGAAAAAGAAAAGTTCATTTCATTATCTCAAAATCAGATGATCGAGAATCGTCAAAAACTCAATCAGTTGTTTTCTTTGAATGCAATGAAAGATAATTATAACTTGCTGCTGTCGATATAGTCTTTTATATTATTAAACCAATCGGTATAGATGATAAACATTGTAGATTATGGAATTGGTAATTTGAAATCCATTCTCAATATTTTAAATCACATAGGAGTAGAATCGAGAATTTCGAATTCTGTACAGGATATTAAAAATGCAGATAAACTAATCCTTCCGGGTGTTGGACATTTTAAGACAGGTATGGAAAATTTAGCTAAAACAGAATTGATAGATGTTCTAAATGAAGAAGTACTGATTAAGAAAAAAAATATCTTAGGCATTTGTTTGGGTATGCAATTAATGACAAAGCATAGTGAAGAAGGAGATTGTGATGGTTTGGGTTGGATTGATGCCACTACAAGAAAATTTCAATTGAGTGAACACCTTAAAATCCCTCACATGGGATGGAATAATGTGAATTATAAAAAAGATACAGCATTAAATAAAAATATCAGCGCAGAGCCACGACATTACTTTGTACATTCTTATTTTGTTGATTGCAAACATCAGGAAGATGTACTGGCAACAACCTTATATGGTACTGAATTTGTTGCTGCTTTTCAGCATGAAAATATTTACGGTGTTCAATTTCATCCCGAAAAAAGCCATAAATTCGGAATGGAGTTATTAAGAAATTTCAATAAAATCTGATGAGCCTTAGGCCAAGAGTAATTCCTGTATTGTTGCTGCAAAATGGAGGGTTGGTAAAAACATATAAGTTTAAGAATCCGAAATATGTTGGTGATCCGATAAATGCGGTTAAGATTTTTAATGAGAAAGAAGTTGATGAACTCTTATTGCTTGACATTGACTGCAGCATAAATAATAAGGAACCCAATTGTAATTTAATTCTGGAAATTGTAAGTGAAGCGTTTATGCCTATTGGTTATGGTGGTGGTATAAAATCTGTTGAGCAGGCAAAGCGAATATTTGATTTGGGAATTGAAAAGGTTATATTAAATTCTGCTCTCCAGGAAAATATAAAAATAGTTACACAGATTAGTTCGATATATGGCTGTTCAAGTGTAGTCGCTAACATTGATTATAAAAAAAACATTTTTGGGAAGCATAAAGTTTATTTTAAAAGCGGCACTGTTAAATCTGATTATAATCCTTTAGAATGGGCTTTGAAATTACAGGAAGCTGGTTCCGGAGAAATAATTTTAAACAATATAGACAGAGAAGGAACTTACAATGGTTATGATATTGAATTGCTTACAGAAATGAGCAGAAAAATAAAAGTTCCTGTTGTGATTTCTGGTGGTGCATCAACATTAACTGATTTCAAAAATGCTATTCATGCTGGCGCATCAGGAATGTCTGCTGGGAGTATGTTCATTTATAAAAGGCCACATAATGCAGTTTTAATTAATTATCCTTCACCCCAAGAACTAACATCTATTTACAAATGATTGAAGAAGAATACAGACAATGTAGTTTATCTGTAATGGATAATATTGCAGATCCTGATATCAGATTTGACGAAAAAGGAATTTGTAATTATTATTATGAATACAAACAAGCAGAAAAAAAACAGGTTTATTCAGATGAAGAGGGAACAAATAAATTCAATGATGCAATAACGCAAATAAAAAAAGATGGTATAGGAAGAGATTACGATTGTATTCTTGGAGTAAGTGGTGGAGTTGATAGTACATATCTCGCGTTGCTTGCGAAAGAAGCCAGATTGAGGGTGTTATGTGTTCACTTTGATAATGGCTGGAATTCAGAACTTGCAGTAAAAAATATAGAAAATATTGTTTCAAAATGTGGATTCGATTTATATACTTATGTGATTGATTGGAATGAATTTAAAGATATTCAGCTTTCTTATTTTAAAGCCAATGTGATTGATATTGAAGCAGTAACTGATATTGCTATTTTCTCTGCACTTGATATGATCTGCAAGGAGAAAAAAATAAAACATATCATTGATGGCAGAAATGTAGTAACAGAAGTAACACTGCCTAAATCCTGGATATGCAAAAGTCATCCTAATCTGAGAGACATACATGAAAAATTCGGGAAGCTTAAATTGAAATCTTATCCATTGATAGGACCAATTAGAAGGAGAATTGTTGCAAGAACAAATCCTTTTATTTCCTGGCCTTTGCTCAATTATGTAAAATATATAAAATCAGAAGCCAAGAAAAGAATAATAAAAGAATTGGAATGGAGGGATTATGGAGGTAAACATTACGAATCTGTTTTTACGAGATTTTATCAGGGGTATATTCTCCCTCAAAAATTCAAAGTAGATAAACGTAAAGCGCATCTTTCTAATCTTATTTTTTCAGGTCAAATCACAAAAGAAGATGCTTTGGAAGAACTTAAACAGCCTATTTATCCCGAACAGTTATTCAAAGTTGATTATGAATTTGTATTGAAAAAACTGGGCTACACTCATGAAGATTTTCAGGATTATATTAATGCTCCTCAGGTATCGCATAATCATTTTGATACAAGTTTGAGTATTTTCGATGAAGTAAAATGGCTTAAAAAACTTATAAATATTTTTAAGAAATGATAAAATTTGCAATCATTGGTTGTGGAAGAATTGCTCAGCGACATGCAGAACATATTGCTAATGTAGGAAAGCTTGTAGCTATTTGTGATATAGTGCCTGAAAAGGCTGATGCACTGGCTCAACAATATGGGGCCATAGCTTATTACGATATTGCTGAATTACTTTCAAAGGAAAAATCAATTGATATTATTTCTATTTGTTCACCAAATGGATTACATGCAACTCATAGTATTATGGCATTGAAAGCAGGTTTTCATGCGCTTTGTGAAAAACCAATGTCAATCAGTTCTGAAGATTGCGGCAGAATGATACAGGCTGCGGAGAAAGCTAATCGAAGACTGTTTGCTATAAAACAAAACAGATTTAATCCACCTGTAGCTGCTGTTAAACAAATTATTGATGAAGGTCGTTTGGGTAATATTATGAGTATTCAATTAAGTTGTTTCTGGAACAGAAATAATGAATATTATGAAAACTCATGGAAAGGTACTGCGGATATGGATGGTGGAACTTTATATACTCAGTTCAGTCATTTTGTAGATTTGCTTTACTGGATGATTGGAGATGTTCATGATGTAGTATCCTATACTTCCAATTATTTGCATAAAGGAGTTATTGATTTTGAAGATACAGGCGTAGTGATTTTGAGATTTAAAAATGGGGCATTGGGGACAATCAATTACACAGTAAATAGTTTCGAAAAAAACATGGAGGGTTCACTTACAATATTTGGAGAAAAAGGAACGGTTAAAATAGGGGGGCAATATTTAAACGAACTTGAATATCAAAACATCGAAAATTATATTATCTCAAATCTTCCAGAAGGCAACAAGCCCAATCATTACGGAAATTATGTTGGTTCGATGAGTAATCATGATAAGGTGTATCAGAATGTAGTAGATGTGTTGTGCAATAAAGCTGCTATAAATACAAGCGCTTTCGAGGCCATGAAAACTGTTGAGATTATTGAGAAAATTTATGAATCAGCAAAAAAAAACAATCATGAATAGCCCTTTATTATTTACAAGTAAAATTAAGGATGTAACATTCGGGGCAAATGTAAAGGTTGTAGAACCTGTAAATATTTATGATTGCACTATTGGGGAAGATTGCTTTATAGGACCATTTGTTGAAATACAAAAAGAAGTTGAGATAGGCGACAGAACTAAAATTCAATCCCACAGTTTTATTTGTGAATTAGTAACAATTGGGACTGATTGTTTTATCGGTCATGGAGTTATGTTTATTAATGATTTATTTGAAGATGGAGGACCCGCCAGGGGAGATAAAACAAAATGGAAATCTACTAATATCGGAAATAATGTTTCCATAGGATCAAATGCTACTATACTTCCTGTTGAAATTTGCAATGGTTGCGTGATAGGTGCCGGTGCAGTAGTAACAAAAAGTATTACAGAGCCAGGTATATATGCAGGTAATCCTGCAAGGTTTATAAAAACATTAAACTAAAAAATAAATGCTTTTTAATTCGTTAGAATTTGCTTTGTTTTTCCCAATAGTTACTGTTCTGTTTTATATTCTTCCGCATAAATTCAGATGGTTGTTATTGCTGCTAGCAAGTTGTTTTTTCTATATGTTTTTCAAGCCGATTTATATTCTCATATTAATCTTAACAATTGTGATAGATTATTTTGCTGGAATTTGGATTGCAAAAACAGAAGACAGGCGAAAGCGGAAAATATTACTGTTATTGAGTATTGTGGCAAACGTAGGAGTTTTAGTGTTATTTAAATATTATAATTTCTTGGTTGATAATATTAATATTGTGATGAGTACACTTCACACAACAGGCAGAATTCCAATACTAAATATTATTCTTCCAATCGGTTTGTCATTTCACACTTTTCAGGCAATGAGTTACACAATTGAAGTGTATCGTGGAAATCAAAAATCAGAGAAGCATTTTGGTATCTATGCTTTGTATGTAATGTTTTATCCTCAACTTGTAGCAGGTCCTATAGAACGTCCACAAAATGTATTGCATCAATTTCATGAAGTAAAAAAATTCAACTACGAGAATTTTAGAAGTGGTTTGATATTGATGGCTTGGGGCTTCTTTAAAAAATGTGTTATTGCAGATAGATTAGCAATGTTTGTGTCTGATGCTTATGGAAATGTAAATGAATATCATGGTATTCCTTTAATTATTGCAACGGTATTTTTTGCACTGCAAATTTTTTGTGATTTTAGCGGGTATTCCGATATTGCAATTGGTAGTGCAAGATGTATGGGCTACAATTTAATGACCAATTTTGATAGACCTTATTTAGCAACCAGCATCGGCGAATTTTGGCGGAGATGGCATATTTCACTTTCTACCTGGTTTAGAGATTATGTCTATATTCCACTGGGGGGAAGCAGAGTAGGTAAAACGAGATGGTACTTAAATCTTATTATAGTTTTTACCATTAGTGGTATTTGGCATGGAGCAAATTGGACTTTTATGATTTGGGGATTATTACATGGAATGTATTTAGTTATTGAAACTGTTTTATACGAAAGAGTCCCATCAATTCAAAATCCTATAAGTGCAATTGCTATTTTTATAAAGCGAGCATTTGTTTTTTTTCTTGTTTGTTTTGCATGGATATTTTTTAGAGCTCAAACAACAGCAGATGCTTTTTATGTTATAAAAAATTCTGTAGTGGGCATTCCACAACAAATAAAAGATATCATCAGCAATACACTTAATGCGAGACTTCATATTCTTTATGTCAATCAATCTTCATTCAACTTTATTGTTGCATTTGTTTTTATATTAATTATGACAATAATTCATCACAATCAAAAAAAACAATCCTTCGACCAATGGTTAATGTCTAAAAAAAGTAGAACTCGCTGGTTTGTCTATTATTTCTTAGTAATATCATTTATTTGTTTTGGTGTGTTCGATCGCACAGACTTTATATATTTTCAGTTTTAATGAGAAAGATACTTTTAAAGCTCAGCATCATATTTATCCCTTTTGCAATTATTATTGTTACAATAAATTATAACGTTGATCCTGCAAATATTTTTTCTGGAGATGAATATGTAGATAAGATAGCTAATATTATTGCTTCTGGAAATAATGCAGACAATATTTTAAACTGTAATGAAAGGCTTTTGCAAAAACATTTTTTGCAAAAGCAAAAAGAAAAAAATCCAGATGTTGTCATAATGGGTTCGAGCAGAATAATGGAAATTAGCAGTAATGTTTATTCGAATAAAACACTATTAAATATTGGTGTATCTCATGCTAATATTAATGACTTAATTGCACTTGCGGGATTGATGAATGAATTGAAAATTAAACCTAAAGAAGTTGTTATAAATGTTGACCCTTTTCTAATTTGTAAAGGGGATAAAGGAGCAGATGAATGGGTAACTTTGAAGGAATATCATCAGGAATTTTTAATTGCAAATTGCAAAGATGTAATTAAAAAAGAAGCATTTGATGATGAAGACAATAAACTAAAAAAATATTATACACTATTAACTTTCGATTATTTTAAAAACTCTTTAGAATTTTTATACAAAGGCAACACTAAATCAATAGAAAATGTTGGCAAAAACATACCTAAAAAATATGGACGTTATTCTGATGGAAGCATTGCATATTCATATAAATATCAGCATCCTGATACAATGATTGCTGCTAATGTAGCAACAGGAATGGGCAAACTTATAGTTCCTGAAATTGATAATAATAAGTTGGCTTACCTGAAATGTTTATTTAATTATTTTAAAACCAATGGCATAACTATTACTTTAATAATGCTCCCATTTCATCCCAATTTTTATGATAAAGTAAATGTTAAACAAAAATATATATTTAAGACCTACGAAATATTTTATAACACATTAGCAAATCAAAATAATATAAAAATCTTTGGAAGTTTTAATGCTAAAAAAGAAGGGTTGAATAATGTCGATTTTTACGATCCTTTCCATTGCAATGGCAATTCAATTAAGCGTATTTTTGAAAATCACAATATAAAATAAATGAGAATTCCTTTCGTAGATTTAAAAGCACAATACCAGTCAATAAAAACAGAAATAGATTTTGCAATAGCTAATGTAATTAATGAAACCGCTTTTATAGGCGGTAAATATGTTAATCAATTTGAAACTAATTTTGCCGAATTATACGGTGTAAAGCATGTAATCAGTTGTGCAAATGGTACAGATTCGCTTTATATTATTATGAAAATGTTGGGTATAGGTGAGGGCGACGAAGTAATAACGGCAGCGAATAGTTGGATCTCCAGTTCAGAAACTATAACACAAACTGGTGCAAAGCCTGTCTTTCTTGATGTTCATCCAGAGTACTACAGTATGGATGAAAATGCTTTGTTAAGTAAGATAACCTCAAAAACAAAAGCTGTAATGGCAGTGCATTTACAAGGGCAAATGTGCGCTATAGATATCATCAAAAAAACTTGTGATGAAATGGGGATTTATTTGATTGAAGATTGTGCGCAGTCTCATTTTTCTTCACTTAATGGAATTAAAGCAGGATTAACAGGCATTGCAGCTTCATTTAGTTTTTATCCGGGAAAAAATCTTGGCGCATATGGAGATGCCGGTTGCATAATAACCAATGATGATAAGCTGGCTGAAAAATGCAGGATGTATGCAAATCATGGAGCTTTGAAAAAGCACAATCATCTTATTGAAGGGATTAACAGCAGATTAGATGGTTTGCAGGCTGCCATTTTAAATGCAAAACTTCCATATATTTTGGAGTGGACATCAAAGAGAATTGAAAAGGCCGATTTGTATCGAAAATATCTTTCTGGAATAAATGAGTTGATATTGCCGAAGCAGCGTGAAAATACCATTCATTCTTATCATCTGTTTGTAGTACGTGCTCAACAAAGAGATCAACTTGCCGAATGGCTGAAATTGAAAGATATAGAAGTGGCTATTCATTATCCAACAGCCTTGCCAAATTTGCCTGCTTACCAGTATTTAAAATCTGAAGAAAATGAATGTGTTGTTGCTACTCAATTACAACATGAGATATTGTCTTTGCCTATCTATCCCGAATTAATTGAGGATGAAATAATCTATGTGGCACAAGCCATAAAAGAGTTTTATAAGAATGAACAGTAATTCAAATTTTTCTATACTTCAGCATAAAACGATTTTGCTAATTTCTCCTCAGCCTTGGGGGAGTTTGTATATCAGCAAGAATCACTATGCAATTGAATTAGCTAAGTCAAACAATATAGTTTATTATTTATGTCCTCAACCCAAAACCGACCCAGGGTCAAATGAAGTAAAAATAAAGCCTGTTGATGGGATAGATAATTTATTTATTATTGAACATAAATTATTCTTCTCTTTTCATATTAAATTTCACTTCAGGAAATTGTTTCATTTTTTGATGTCAATTCAAACAAGAAGAATTTTAAAAAAAATAAATCGTAAAATAGATATTGTATGGTCATTTGATTTGGGGAATTATTTTCCCTTTTCATTTTTTTCGAAACTGCCAATTAAAATCTTTCATCCTGTAGACGAGCCTTCAAATAATGAAGCAATTGTTTCAGCAGAAAATGCAGATGTTATTTTTTCGGTCACTAATGAAATTTTAGAGAAATACAAGAGATTTAATGTGCCTAAACATTTTGTGAACCATGGAGTTTCAGAATCATTTCTGAATTTAGCACCGCTTTTAGCAAAATCTAAACGAGATAAAATTCATGTAGGTATTTCTGGTAATTTAAGAAGGAGGGATATCGATAGAGAGATAACGTTGACCATTTTAAAACAACAACCCAATATTTTTTTTGATTGCTGGGGTGAATATCAAACGCATAGCAATGCAACCGATAATGAAAATATAGAGGCTGATGATTTTATTGGGGCACTTTTGGCTCTACCAAATGTAAAATTACATGGGATGATGAATCCTGAAGAACTGGCAGTCGCATATCAAAATGCAGATGCCTTTTTAATTTGTTATGATGTAATTAAGGACCAAAGCAAAGGGACCAATTATCATAAAGTGCTGGAGTTTATCAGTACTGGCAAAGTGGTTATTTCGAATAATATTACAACATACTATAATAATCCTCATTTTGTACAGATGGTTAAGGAAAGGGATAACAATCAAAAATTACCTCATCTGTTTAATGAAATTATCAACCACCTGAGTGATTACAATTCCGAAGAACTTCAGCAGAAAAGAAAAGCTTTCGCATCTGATAATTCATATAAAAAACAACTTTTATTAATTGATGGAATGCTGAATATCCAATTTGAAAAATCACTTAAAGACTAGAATCATATGTGCGGAATCGCTGGTATAATAGGTCCAAATAAATCAGAAATTTCTATTTCCACTATGTTGGAAAGAATATCCCATCGCGGGCCAGATGGTTTATTTTATTGGCATGACAGAAATGTTTCATTCGGGCATGCCAGGTTGAGTATAATTGATCTGAGTATTGCAGCAAATCAACCAATGATAGATCCTGCGACAGGAAATGTAATCATTTTCAATGGAGAGATTTACAATTATATTGAATTAAGAGAACAGCTAAGAAATGAATATACATTCATTACAGGGTCAGATACTGAGGTTATTTTGGCTGCTTATAGCTGTTTCGGATTAGGGATGTTTTCAAGATTGAGGGGCATGTTTGCATTTGCAATTTATGATCCTTACCTGAACAAAGTTTTATTGGCGAGAGATAGAATGGGAATAAAGCCGCTGATTTATAAAAAAACCAATGGGGCGTTTATTTTTGCTTCAGAGATTAAGTCCTTAATTAATCATGATGGTATTGAAGATAAATTAAATGAAAATAAAGTGTACGAATTCCTTGCTGATGCAAGAATGGATTCGGATGAAAACACTTTATTTGAAGGTGTTTTGCATCTTCAACCCGCAAATTATATGTGGGTAAGTGGAGATGGGCAAATTGAGGAACCTCAGTCGTATTGGGATTTCCCGACTTTAGGAAAAAGGAAATTCGATCAGGATGCAAGAGAAGAACTTATGAGTGTAATGGATGAGAACATACGCTTGCACTTAAGGTCAGATGTGCCTGTTGGAGCATTCCTCTCTGGTGGGTTGGATTCATCTTCAGTTACTTGTTTTGCGCTAAAAAATATGGGCCAAGATAAGTTAAATGTATTCTCTGCTATTTTACCTTATTATAATCCTGAGAATTCTTTAATTAGTGAAATCGTAAATCATGATAACAGAATCATAAGTAATGATTTGCTTTTATCTGGCGATAATTTTTTTGAGGATATTCCACAAGTGATTTATCAGAATGGAAGTCCAATTTTGGATGGATCAATGTATACCCATTACAATTTATGCAAGTTGGCCAAAGAAAGAAACATAAAAGTTCTTTTGTCTGGCTCTGGTGGGGATGAATTATTCGGGGGATACGAATCTATGGTGCATGCACAACATGCAAGATTGTTGCATCAAGGCAGGTTCATGAAATATTCGAAAGATCTTATTAAATTCAGAAAGGCAAGAGAGACAAATACTTACTCCAATCTTTTTCTGAGAAGTGCTTACGAATATTTACCAATATCAATCAGGCGATTTGCAAAAAATGTTCAATTACATTTAAAGTATCAACATATAGAAATCAGCCCAAATGTCCCACATTTTTATTTTAATCATGCTGATCCATACATGGCGAATCTGTTAAATAATTATCGTAGCTGGACTGCACCGCCTTTTCTTCATTATGAAGATAGAAATTCAATGAAATTTGGAATAGAAGTCAGGGTGCCATTTTTCGATCATAAATTGATAGAATTTATATTGCAATTTAATACTGATGATGTAATTAGTGGTAGCAGTAAGAGTATTATGAGGAGCTCTTTCAGAGGGTTAGTGCCCGACAAGGTGTTGGATCAGAAAGGTAAGTATGGCTTCCCATCTCCGCTTGATCATATCCTTAAAAACAATAAAGAAGGCAAAGAAATTTTCTTTGATCTATGCACAAAAACCCCCCTTCTTAATCCATTGAAAACTCGAAAATTAGGGTTGAATTTTTACGAAAAAAATGGAGACCTTAGCGATTTTTGGAGAACGCTAAGTTATATGATTTGGTATCAGATTTATTTTAAAAATCAGAATTTATAATTATTATTTAATGCCAGTTCCAACAACAATAAAGATATTATATTTAGGGAGTTTACATCAGGATGGCAACTCATCAAAAAGATTTGAAACACTAAAGTCATTTGGCTATGATGTACAAGGAATCAATGTCGATGATTATATTTTTGGAACTATTTGGATGCGTTTTCATTTTCATCTTTATATAGGCCCAGGAATAAGGGCACTTAATAAAGAAGTTTTAAGAAAAACCAATGAATTTAAACCTGATTTAATTTGGGTTGATAATAAGCCATATTTAAAATCCTATACTTTAAATAGAATTAAAGAAGCAAGCCCTTCTGTTAAAATTGTCAATCTCCTTACCGATGATCCTTTCGGTAAATTTCATTATGCCTGGCGATTTATTTATCACACTTTTAAATTGTACGATATACATTTTGTACAAAGAGAAATAAATATTTCTGAATTGAAAAAATGGGGAGCTAAAAGAGTAGAGACTTGTTTTCGTTCTTTTGATCCCGACTTTCACAGGAAATTAGAATTAGATAATTCGCAAATTAATTTATACAAATCAAAAGTTGGTTTTATTGGTTCTTATGAATCTGATAGGGAAGAATATATTGTTTTTCTTGTTCAAAATGGTATAGATGTTGATATAACTGGAGATGGATGGGAAAATGGCAAACATTGGTCGTTGTTAAAAAAATATTATAAAGGCCCTTCAGTTTATGGCGATGAATATGTAAAGGTGATTAATGGAATGGAGGTTGCTCTTCATTTTCTTAGAAAAGCAAACCGAGATCAACAGGATAGCAGAACTTTTGAAATCCCAGCATGTGGAACTTTTATGCTTGCAGAAAGAAGCAATTTGCATATTGAATTTTTTAAAGAAGGTACGGAAGCCAATTTCTTTACTTCAAAAGAGGAGTTACTTAAAAAAGTAAACTATTATTTGCAAGAAGAGGAGTTAAGGAAAAGTATCGCAGCTGCGGGATATAAAAGATCTTTTGAATCCGGGTACGATCATAAGAGCAGACTGGAAAAAATAATTGAAAAAATATACCAGCCTTCCATTCCTTCACAAAAAATGAAAAGAGTGGTTGTCGCTATATATTATGATCCCGATTTTTATCCACCAACAATAAATGCAATTATAAACCTATCTACAACCTGCGAAGAATTGGTTGTGGTTACCAGGAATCATACAAAGATTGATTTTCCCTATCCTGGGAATGTTCGGTTGATTAAAATTGGGAAGCAGATTTCTGTATTGGAATCTGAAAAGAAGAATTTGATTGGAAAATTATATTCATTTCTTAGTTTCACATCAGTACTTTTCAAACAGATGAAAAGTAAGTCTACAGCGATTTTATTAATCTATGATGCCATTCCATTGTTCTCATTGCATTTGATGAGGAAATTTATTTCCAAGAATAAAATAATTTGGTATCACAATCATGATATGCCAAACACACATCAGGTGAGAAAATATTCTATTGGCTGGTTTGCCAGTAAATATGAATTCGAAGAAATGAAAAAAATTGATTATTTCTCATTGCCTTCTGATGACAGATTAGTATATTATCCAAACTGGAAAGATATGTCACGATATCTTTCTATTCCTAATTATCCATCATTAAAAGTGTATCGAAATAACGAAGTAAGTAAATTTATAAATGATGAAATTAGGATCATATTTCAAGGGACGATAGGAGAAGAACATGCATTGGAAGAGTTGATATCAATTTTGAAAGAAAAAGTAGGAGGTAAAAATTTAAGATTAATACTTAAAGGTGGAGTAAGGCCACATTACAAAAAATTACTTTCAGATCATGCCGAAAAATTTGGCGTAACTGATAGGATAGAATGGGTTGGATTAGGTGCATATTGCGAGTTGCCTCCACTTACATTAACTTGTCATATTGGGATTGCGATATACATGGGAACAGATAAAGTAAGATTGACTCTTGGCACTGCTTCAAATAAAATTTATGAATATGCTGCTTCAGGTCTTCCTGTTATTCTTTACGATAATAATCAATTCCGTAAGCATCTTGAATCTTACAATTGGGCTTATTTTACAGATGGTACTGCACCGTCACTAATAAAATGCTTAGAGGCGATTTTTAATGATTATAATAATCTATCTAATGAAGCCAGAAAAAGTTTTGAAGATAAATTGAATTTTGAAAAATCTTTTTCAAAAGTTATTTCAAGAGTTATTTCTAAATAGTATTCATGAAAAAAAGGCTTGCTATAATTACAACACATCCTATTCAATATAACGCTCCTCTGTTTGAATTATTAACAAGTAGAAATAATATTGAAATAAAGATTTTTTATACATGGGGCGATAGTGTTCTTAAGGAGAAATATGATCCCGGATTTGGAAAAAGTATTCAATGGGATATAGATTTACTGAAAGGATATAGTTATCTTTTTTTGGAAAATGTTGCAAAAGAAAAAGGATCCCATCACTATAATGGAATCGATAACCCTGACGTCATTAATCAAATTAAAATTTATAATCCGGAATCGATATTAATATATGGATGGCCCTTAAAAAGTCATTATAAAGTAATGCGATATTTCAAGGGAAAACTGCCAGTATATTTTCGGGGAGATTCAATTTTGAAAATTTCTGACGATTGGATTAGAAAATTTCTAAAAAGAATTTATATCAGCTGGGTATATCGTTCAATTGATAAAGCCTTTTACACAGGATCGATGAACAAGGATTATTTTATTAATTATGGTATATCCGAATCCAATCTTATTTATGCGCCTCATGCAGTAAACAATGATTTTTTTAGAAATGCTATAAATGATGAACCCGAAAGATCTATAAATTGGAGGCGTTCGTTAGGGATAGAAGATCAGCAAATTGTTTTTATGTATGCCGGTAAATTAGACAAGAATAAAAACACTGATTACTTACTTGATAATTTTGTATTAATGGATAGCCCGTCTGCACATATGGTAATAGCAGGAGATGGAGACGAAAAAAATAGTCTTGTAAATAAGTTTGGGAAGCATGAAAGAATTCATTTCCTTCCCTTTCAGAATCAATCAGCGATGCCTTTTCTGTATAATTTATCAGATGTTTTTGTTTTGCCTTCTAAAAATGAAACATGGGGACTATCAATAAATGAAGCGATGGCATGTGGTAAAGCAATACTTACTAACTCAACAATTGGCGCTGCAAAGGATTTGGTTATAAACAAAATAAATGGGCTTGTATTTGATGAGTCTATTCAATTTGATTTGTTATCCAAAATGAAATTGCTTGTTGATAAAGAAACGGTTTTAGAAATGGGAAAACAATCGTTAATAAAAATTAAGGATTGGAACTATGTTAAAATAGCCGAAGTAATAGAAGATACATTGAATAAAAATAGGTGATTCATTAATTTAATGGATCGTATTTAATTAGTTAAAAGTTAATTGAAGATGGTAGCAACTTTATTAAGAAAATTTAATGATTTTAAGGGTAAACAAAGGTTATCAAGACTGATCTTCAGATCAAGAATAACAAATACTATTGACCTGGTTATAAAAGGTAAATTTGATTGTATATACAAGGTTCCAAATTTAAAAGAGGTAATAGGATTAGAGTTGTTTATTAATGGTGTGTTTGAGGAAAATCATATAGAATTAATTATCTCCAAATTACCAAAGAATGGGGTGTTATTGGATTTGGGAGCTAATATTGGTTCTATTTCAATACCTATTTGTAAATTAAGACCCGATATAAGTGCACTATGTGTTGAGGCTTCTTCTGTGATGACAAAATATTTGAAATGGAACATTGAAGCAAATAAACTACAAAATTGCAAAGTTGAGCAAAAAGCTATATGGAGCAAATCAGATGAGAAATTTACATTTATGATTCCTGTAGAACAATATGGTAAAGGGATGATTTCTCTTGATAATTTATCTTCTAATTATGAGAATGTATTATCTGTTTCCATTGATGATCTTTACAAACAATACGGTTTTGAAAAGGTAGATTTCATCAAAGTAGATATTGAAGGGTTTGAATATTTTGCTTTCAGAGGCGGTGCTTCTCTATTGAAAAGTCCTCAGGCTCCAGATATACTTTTTGAATTCATTGCAGGCGCAGAAAATGCAGTAAAAGGGTTGGAATCCAGTGATGCACAATGCATATTATTATCTTATGGGTATCATCTTTATAAATTACATAAAGGTGCAATGATTAAGTTAAATAAGCCAATGGATTCCGATTATTCGATGATCTTTGCTACTAAGAAAAAATTATGAATAGCAGGCCCAAAGTCAACATACAACAGTTTATTTTATTCTGCATTGTTTTCAGGTTTGCTGCACTTAATATAAGCTGGTATTCTTATTTTGCTTTTATTATCTCTGCTTACCAGTTCTGCTTAATTTTCGTTTCACTTAATTATGTAATTCCTATAAGATATTTGGCTGGATTGTTGATGTGCATGCAAATGCTTATTGGTCCAACATTGGCATATAATGGACTTGATGAATTACAGGAAGGCTATTCTAAAATGCAAATCCCCGAATCCGAGTATTTTACCTATACTTTGCCTGCTGTTTTATCCTTTATAGTTGGACTAAACTTCATGGCTAAAGAACTCCCTGGAGAAAAACCAGATTCAAAAAAGCTTATGCTTTATGTAAAGCAAAACCCCAGCTTCCCCTATATATTAATTATTATAGGCTTCCTTTCCAGTATCACATCAACTTATTTTAGTAGTGATCTTGCTTTCGTTTTCACTATTTTAAGCGGATTTAAATTCGTAGGTCTTTTTTTGATAATCCTAGGCAATAAGAGTATTAAACCTTTGCCTTTATTATTGGTATATGGGTCAATTATTTCTTCATCCATTGCTCAGGGAATGTTTTTTGATTTGTTGACCTGGCTGATATTTCTTGGCTCTGTTTATGCATATAAAGAAAAGTTTAATGCAAGAGTGAAAATCACCTTTTTTATTACTTTCTTAATTCTCGCTATTGTAATTCAACAATTGAAAGGTGATTACCGCGAGGCGACATGGAGAAATGGGGAAGAGGCCAGTTTGGAGACCATGAAAAAGACACTTAAAAAAAAGGACGAGAAGAGTGGATTATTTAGTTATGAAAGTTTAGGGACAAGCAACTTAAGAATCAATCAAGGATACATAATTACAAATATCATGAAGACTGTACCCGATAAAGTGGCGTTTGAAAATGGTGCAGAATTAAATCTGATTATAGAATCATCCATTCTTCCCAGAATCCTTGCACCAGATAAGCTTAATTCTGGAGATAGAATGATATTCATGAAATATTCAGGAATCCCAGTAGCCGCAGGAACTTCTATGGGCTTAAGTTCCGTAGGAGATGCTTATATTAATTTTGGAGTTATGGGTGGTTGTGTTTTTATGTTTTTTTATGGGTTGTTATTCAATTTATTTCTAAAATTTTTTAATCGTTATAGCAATAAGTTTCCAATTCTTATGCTTTTCACTTGTGTGGTTTTTTATTATCCTATTCGTCCAGATTGTGAATTGCAGACCATCCTGGGACATCTTTTCAAGGCTACGGTTATTATTTTCTTTATTATTAATGTTTGGAAAGACAGATTTAGATTGCGTAATGATAACAAATTCCACCTGACAACTTAGCCATTAATCAATTTGAGAATCAAGTGTTATCAATTTCACCTATTTGTTTTAAAAATTAACTTCAATAATATTTTAAATCATTCTTGAAAACCCTCATCTCCATACCCTGGTTCTCTCCCGCCTTTAAAGCAGGTGGCCCTATTCAGTCTATTTTGAATATGGTAAATAATTGCGATGATAATATCAAATTCAAAATACTTACAGAAAATACTGATATCGACAAAAGTAAACTTGAAAATATTAATTCGGATACATGGTCTTCATTTAACGCCTCTACAGAAGTGTTTTATGTATCGCCAGAAGGGCGGGTAAAAAAACTGAAAAAGCAATTCAAAACAATAAAATCTGATGTTGTTTTTATCGTAGGCATTTATTCTTTTTATTTTACTTTATTGCCTTTGCTTTTTAGTCGTGCAACACGAATTATTATTTCAGTGAGGGGCATGCTTCATCCACCGGCACTGCAACAAAAGAAATTAAAGAAAAAAATTTACCTCGCATTATTAAAGCCCTTACTAAAGTTTAAAGATGTAGAGTTTCATGCTACTGATCAAACCGAAAGTGATTACATTCATTCGTATATTGGCAAGTCTGCAAAGGTTTGGGTGGCTCCCAATATACCTGCAATTAATACGCCGAATATATTGCCAAAAAAATCAGGAAAGCTTACCATGCTAACGGTTGCTTTAATTGGTCCGATGAAAAATTATCACGAAGTATTGAACTCGCTTCACTTGTGTAAATATGAAATTCAATATGATATTTGTGGTCCAATTTATGTGTCTGATTATTGGGATGAATGTATGAGGATAATTGAAAAATTACCTTCAAATATAAAAGTCAATTATCATGGCGCTGTTCCTCCTCACCTAATTGGTCAATATTTATTCAATACACACATCTTTGTATGTCCAAGTCAAAGCGAAAATTTCGGACATGCTATTTATGAAGCATTCAGTGCAGGAAAGCCTGTGATAACAAGCCACAATACACCATGGAATAACTTAGAAGATAATTTCGCTGGAATTAATTTATTTCCGGAAACACTTTCCATTAAAAAAGCGATTGATATTTTTTGTGAAATGAATGATGAAACATATGCCGTTTGGAGTAAAGGTGCTTCTGATTTTTCTAAAAAGGCAATTGATCTTGATAGCATTAAAAATAAAAATACAGAAATGTTTGCGGCTATTTAATTTAAATATAAACAATCTGAATGCACTTATTACGGGATACTGATTTTAAAAAATTTGTAATTAAGTTTCTGCTTTCTTTTACTATCATGTATTTTGGTTCATATGCCATCATTGGCATCTCTGCACCCGGAGGATACTACTCGGAATTTGTTGCAAACTATTTAGATTATGTTTCTGCAATTAAACTAACGTTGATGCATGGCAGTAAATTTCTGCTGTCTTTTTTTGGTATTGAAACAAAATTCGCAGGCTCTGACCATATTAAATTTATTAATGGCAGAGGCGTATTCATATCATATGATTGTGTAGGATTTGGGGTGTTTAGTTTTTGGATTGCTTTTGTGATTGCTAATAAGATTTCAATAAGAAACAAAATATTTTGGCTGTTTGGAGGTATTTTTCTCCTTTGGATAATAAATGTTACCCGTATAAGTTTATTTTTGGTTGCGATAAACAAAAAATGGAATATGCCTCTGGGAATTGATCATCATACATGGTTTAACATTGCATCTTATATTGCAATTTTCATTATGATTTATTTTTTCGACAGAAGCAGCAATCATAATTTATTTAATAATAAAAAAACAATCAGAGGGAAAGTAGAATAAATTCTTCTGATGAATTAAAAGCAAAATGATTATTATAGGAATTAATGCATATCATGCCGACGCATCAGCTGCGATTTTTGTTGATGGGAAAATGGTTGCAGCTATTGAAGAAGAACGTTTTACAAGGGTAAAACATTGGTCGGGATTCCCAGCAAACGCTATCGATTTCTGTCTGAAAGAAGCTGGTGTTTCTTTTGAAAATGTGGATTATTTTGCAATCGGAAGAGATCCTAAAGCCAAGTTGTTTAAAAAGCTTTGTTATCTGGCTGCACATCCATTTGGAAGCATACCGGCATTGCTCGAACGATTTTCGAATAGTAAGAAAGTGGCAGGAATTGAAAAGGTATTATCAATTCAGTCGGGGCTTGATGAAAAATATTTCAAAGAAAAAATAAAAAATATTGAACACCATCGCAGTCATATTTCTTCTGCTTTTTTTGCTTCACCATTTGAAGAGGCTGCGTGTTTGTCGATTGATGGTTCCGGTGATTTCTCAACAACAATGACTGCCATTGGAAAAGGAAATGAAATAGAAGTATTGGATTCCGTAGATTTCCCTCATTCACTCGGTTTGTTTTATACCGCATTTACACAACTGCTCGGCTTTCCTCATTATGGTGATGAATACAAAGTGATGGGAATGTCTCCATATGGCGAACCAAAATACTTGCAAAAATTAGAATCTGTTATCAAGCATACATCAGATGGATTATTTAAAATCGATTTAAGTTATTTCAGAAATCCTACATCAGGAATAATTTCTTATGGAACAGATCATATCCCAGTTGTTGCTTCAATGTATAATGAAAAAATGATTGGACTTTTTGGTGAGCCAAGGAAGAAGGACGAACCGCTTACTCAATACCATAAAGATCTTGCAGCTTCGGTTCAAAAAATGACAGAGCAAACAATATTCCATCTGCTGAATCATTTGCATAAAAAAACCGGACTTGATAATGTTTGTATTGCCGGTGGGGTGGCTCAGAATAGTGTTGCTAACGGTAAGATAACAAGGAACACAGGATTTAAAAATGTTTATATTCCTTCGGCTGGTCATGATGCAGGAATTTCAATGGGCGCCGCTTTATTTGTACAACATCAGCAACAAAAAATAAAAAGATCAGCAATTTTTTCTGCATTTACTGGAAGCAGTTTTACAAATGATGAAATAAAAAAATGGCTTGATAGTAAAGGCATTGCTTATGTTCAATTGAGCGACGAAGAATTGTATGATGTTGTTTCAGATTGTTTGATAAATGGCGGTGTTGTTGGCTGGATGCAGGGGAAATCAGAATTCGGCCCAAGGGCTTTAGGTGGCAGATCTATTCTTGCTGATCCAAGAAGAAAAGATGCTAAAGAAATTTTAAATGCAAAAGTAAAACGAAGAGAAAGCTTCAGACCTTTTGCTCCTTCCATTTTAAAAGAATATGTATCTGAATATTTTGAATTGAATGATCCAGTTCCATTTATGGAAAAAGTTTATCCTATCAGAATAGAAAAAAGAGAATTGATTCCTGCAGTTGCTCATGTTGATGGCAGCGGTAGATTGCAGTCAGTTGATTTTGAAACCGCACCAAGATACTATTCATTAATTGAAGCATTTAGAAAAAAAACAGGAGTGCCTATTTTATTAAATACTTCGTTTAACGAAAATGAACCAATCGTAAACACTCCTGAAGATGCATGGAATTGCTTTTCAAGAACAAATATGGATATGCTTGCCATGGAAAATATATTAATAAGAAGATTGGACTAAGAATATGTATTTTCGTTTTCATAATAAAATTTAACCTAATTCAATAATTACAAAAAGACAAGTGAAAGTCAGTATCATAACAGTAACTTTTAACTCGGAGAAATATTTAGAGCATACTATTTTGTCATTGCTTGAGCAGACCTATAAAAATATTGAGTATATCGTAATTGACGGAAAATCTACTGATAACACAATGTCGATTATTAAGAAATATGAAAATCGTATTGATAAAATTATTTCTGAAAAGGACAATGGCATGTTTGATGCATTGAATAAAGGAATGGCAATTGCAACAGGAGATATAATTGGGGTTTTACACAGCGACGATATTTTTAATTCACCTGATGTAATAGAATCGGTTGTTCGCGCCTTTGAAGAAAATAAAGTAGATACGCTTTATGGTGATCTGGAATATGTTTATCCTGAGGATATTAATAAACTATATCGAATCTGGAAAAGTAAAACGTTTAAAAGAAGTAATTTTCATTGGGGCTGGATGCCAGCTCATACAACTTTTTATTTTAAAAGATCGTTGCTTGAAAAATATGGCAATTATGAAACTCATTATTTTAGTTCTGCCGATTATGAGTTTATGTCCCGTTATTTGTATAAGTTTAAACTGAGCTCTTTTTATCTGCCTAAATTAATTGTTCGCATGAGAAGAGGTGGCCTTAGTAATAATAATATTTATAAACGATTAAGAGCCAATCGCCGCGATTATCTGGCTATGAAAGTGAATGGTGTTCCATTTGCCTTTATCGTTTCAATATTAAAACCACTAAGCAAATTGCATCAATACTATAAAAAATAGTATCTAAATTACATTGCTGATTTTTTTAAAAGGAATTTCACATTATTATGTTCTCTCTATTTAAAAGAAAAAAAGAAACAGACGATTTTATTTACTTCCCGTTACAAACGGATATACATTCTCATATACTTCCCGGTATTGATGATGGCTCTCCCGATATCGAAACTTCAATCATGCTAGTTAAGGGTTTGATGAAAATGGGCGTAACAAAATCAATTGCCACTCCACATATTATTGCTGATCTATACCGAAATAATTCTGACACAATTAATAACGCATTGCTCATTCTGCAAAATGAATTGAAGGTTCAAAATATTGACTTTGAAGTTTCCGCAGCTGCAGAGTATATGCTTGACAGTTACTTTTTTGAACTACTGTCGGGTGGAAAAAAATTATTGACATTGAAAGACAATATCATTCTTACAGAATTTTCTTATGCTTCAATGCCTGATGATCCAGGGAAACATTCTTTTGCAATTCAAATGGCTGGCTATTCCCCAATTCTTGCACATCCCGAAAGATATCCATATTATTACGACAATTATAAAATGTACCATCGCTTAGTTGAGCTTGGTTTCATGCTGCAATTAAATCTGCTTTCTCTTACAGGTTATTATGGTAAAGAAGCCATGAAGGCCAGTCAGTACATGCTTAAAAATGAGTTGGTTTCTTTTGTAGGAACCGATATGCACCATGAAAGACATTTGATGGTGTTAAGTGATAAGCGAAGCCATCGTGAATTTCACAGGCATTTGTCGCACCGAAATTGGAATGATTTTTTGGAATAATTGATTAGGTGCAGAGGTTGATATATTCAA